>JBAVYC010000293.1:0-3505 GCA_049698595.1 Desulfobacterales bacterium
CCGCTCCCACAATCAATATCACTTAATTTAGCATCTTGGGGATATTTTCACTATCGTATAACGATTGACATATGATTATAAATATATAGTTCCGGAGCGTCCGGATTTGGATAAACCAATATGGATATAGATTATTCGGTGGAAGTACACCGGCAACTGGAAAAAGAATTTGAGAACGAAGCATTGCATCGGCCTATGCATCTCGAGCGCTATGAGGCCGGTAGCTTATTAACCTATGAGATGACCGGTGTAGCGCAGGCAAAGAAGTCAAAGGTGCACCTGGTGGTGGATAAATTTGTCGGCGGAGGCTTTGCCGGACAGGTGTACCGAGTCAAAATACTGGATATTGAATCCGGCGAAGACACCATCGAAGGTCTCGAAGTCGGCGGAATATATGCCATCAAGATTTTAATTCCCCCGAGCAATTTTTCGCGGCTGTTCCGTAATGTGCTGTATTGGATCGGTTTCCAGGGCCCGTTCCAACTGCAGGTCAATCCTTTCGCTGCCAGGTCCGGGGCGCTGTGGCAGAAATTCATCCGGCGCGGTGCCAAAATTAAATTTGGCCGAGAATCATCCGTGGTGGACATTTATGCCACCTTTATAGACGAAAAACTGGGCAGTTGTGGGGAGTTGAGTGAATGGGTGCAAGGTCGCACCTGGCGCCTGGAGGTGGATGACCGCCTGGATTCATTAAAGCGCTGGATCAAAGGCCGGCAGGTTGATCCTGAAAATCTGGGATCTCCGGAATACCGGGCCAAATACGAATTTATGCACCAATTTGTGGAGCACCTGCATCAAATGGGTGCCCACGAATTTGCCAGGCAGTACGAGTGGTCGACCTGGAAAAGTCAGCCCAATTGTCTGCAACGAACCACGACGAAGAATTCCACTTCCGAAGAATTGACGGCCGTCGATTTCCGGGCCGGACTGGCACTACTACCTTTTTTACCTATGAGTCCGGGGGATTTCAAGTTGATCGTCTCCGGGCTTTTGCGCGGCAGTCTGGTGCAGTTTGACCGCGGCGATATGACCAAACTGAAAGCCTATATCGCGGCGCACAAAGACGAATTTTCCGGTATGGACGACATGCTGGCGGAGTTGGAAAGCGCGGAAGAAGTCTACCGCAACTCCATTCCGGATATTACCCATCATCATATTCGTCTGCTCTACAGCCCAAAACTGTGGTCGACCATCCTGAAAAGTGCCGTCGCCGGCTGGCGTATCCGAAACCTTATCGACAACCAGCGCCGCCAAAAGCTGCAAACCAGCCCGGTGTTGACGGTACTGTTTGCCCTACTCGGTTTGATACCGATTTTAGGACGATTCTTCAGACGGATTTGGGGACAGCCCATCTGGCGCATCCATTATCGCAAAATACTGACCAGCCGTGATTATTTTCGGCGAGCGCTGCGGGCAAAATTCATTGAAAAAATTATTGGTTGGCACCGGGACGGACGGGTCGACGATCAAAAGGCCCTGGGTTTAGTCAACCAAATGTGGCGCTGTTCATATCACTGGCCGGTTTCATGGCTGCCGGCCGGCATTCACCACTTCATAACGGACCGCCAATATGCCAAAGAACGCCTGGATTATATATTGCTGAGACCGGTGAGACTATATTTCAACCAGGCGCTGCGTGAGCAGTGGCTGCGCGATATGATCAATGAAGGAAAAGACAAACACCTGCTTAACGATGACGATGCCGGGGTCATCTTGTCCCAGATCAACGAGCCTTATATTCAGAAGTACTTAAAGAGCCTGGCCGTGCATGTGTGCACCTTGCCGGTGACCCAGGTGGTCTCCTTGCTGGTAGCGATTATTTATGTCGTCATGCACCCCGAAATGCCGCGAACCCAGGCGTACGCCATCGGAATCGGGATCATTGCGCTGTTTCAGGTGGTACCCATATCCCCTGGATCGCTGGTTCGGGGGTTGTACGTGGTGTATCTGGTCATTCGGGAAAAAAATTTTAAAGATTACAACATCGCGGTCTTTCTGGGATTTTTTAAATACATCGGCTACCTGGCCTTCCCCATCCAGATGACCTACCGCTATCCGGCCCTGGCGCGGTTTATGGCCGGCCACTGGGCCACCGAAGCGGTCCACGTGGTGCCGGTGTTCGGTGAACGGGGGGCGCTGCTGGAGCACAAAATATTCAACCTGTTTTATAACTGGCCGTTGACCCTTCGAAATAGAATCCTAAAACGCTGGCAGTTAAGAGCCACCATACCGCCGCGCTACTGGCACATCGGCCTGTGTATGGTTGCCGGGGTGGCAATCTTTGTCAGTACCGACCTGTACTACCTGAATAAGTTTGGTGAATTGCCGCCCTTGAAGGAAGTCTGGTTTTTTTCATTGATCGTCCCGCTATTGTGCGGTGCGGCCGTCACACTGGGCGCCGGCGGCGCCGAGATATGGAACCGGGTGATCGGCGCCGCTATGTGCGCCGCAGCTGTCGGCGTTTTCAGCACCCTGATATCCGCAGTCCTCGGAGCCGGTGATTCCATTGGGTTTTCTGATATCGCCATCGCCTGCCTGTGGCGCATTTTTGTTTTTACGATACTTTCCGTTGCAGGCCTGCTTTTTACGGAAATCAAGCTGCCGGAGCCGGAAACCAACTGACATTAGGTTGTAATATTGGGATTGACACAGCTGCGATCAATTTTCTATCCCTCTCCGCAAGAAATCAGAAAAATCCAAGAAGATAGGGGTCTCCGATCGATCTTTTTCTACTGCAATTAATCACTAATCAAGACGCGGCACCTATTTTATTGGCTTATTAGAAAATCTACCAAGGATAATCGTTTCAATCTGATCGACAACTTCAAAATGTTTATCTCTAGTCAACAGTCGGCCACCCACCTCCATGCAGCTTGCTGCTATCCAAACATCATTGATCGGTATTTTAGTCCCCTTTTTCTGCAACGATAAGTAAATGGCAGCATATTTTCGGGCGACATCTGCATTCACATTTATCACTTCAACATTTAAGATATCTATAAAATGCCGAAGTTTCTTTTCATTAAATGCTTGTCGTTTCCCTTTCATGAATCCGAAATGGAGTTCTCCGAGAACAACAGAGGGAAGGTAAATCTGTTCACCCTGGGTTGCCATAAGATCCACGGTCTCAGGTACGCCTTCAGCATAGTCGCTGTAAACATTGGTATCCAGCACGAGTTTCAAGGCCAATCACCTTCATTGATTTGATTAAACACATCCAAAGATGTTCTCAGCTCCTCTGCCTCTTCATGAGTCAGCCAGCCTGCCAGCTGTCGAATTGTTTTTTTACGATTTTTTACAAGGCCCAATTTTTCATCAATGGCTTCGACGATAAAGGCAGATTTGGTTTTTCCAGCCCTTTTGGATGCCATTTTAATCATCTTCTCTTTTTCAGGGGGAATTCTCAGACTCAACGGCATATTCAGCTCACCTCCCTTTTTAAACACCGTATTGCATTTATATAAAATGTATTACATATTCGATCTAGAGTCAACCCAGATATTTC
>JBAVYC010000294.1:0-2519 GCA_049698595.1 Desulfobacterales bacterium
CCGTATACCCGTCTTGCTGACGCCAATGAATACAGATACAGGCGCGCTTAGTCGATCCAAAAAATTATCTCGATCAGAATCATCCTTAAAGATGGCGTTGCGTTCAATACCTCTTATGATGATATGATACAGTGCGCCAGGCGCATCTATGCGGGCTTTACGTGGCATACAGATCTAATATCACATATATTTTATATGTAAATATATAACGGACGTCCCCCTTTTTACCAGACTGCTTTCCCGGCAATTCCCTTGTTGCGCCATCAATTTCAAAATTCATTGTTCACCCCAACTAAGGGATTCATCTTCCCCCCATCCATCCCAGAGGGTCTTGATGTTCTCCCACTTTTCTTCCTCAGGTGAGGAGGCGCCGGATTGATAGTGTGCGCCACGAAACCTGTGGGCGGGTTCCGTAAAGGCGCCGCGTTTGATCAGACAGCGAATGTTCGCCCGGTAAATTTCATCCACCTTTTCATGGGGCAGGGGGTCCTGATCCAGCCACAGGTTCTTGGGGTGGATGGGCAGCTCATACATTTTCCGAAACACTTCCGTTCTCAGGTCCTTCATCCAGTTGCTGTTTAAATTCATGACCCTGAATTGCCGCAGCGCTTCGATGTCAAGGATGGCGGCCGCCATGGTATTGTAACCGGAGGCGGAGTAAGACATGATGTTGCCGAAATAATCGACAATATGGGATGTTCTCTTCGATGGTTTCCAGATTGACTTTGATATGTTTGCGCTCGGCGATGCCGTATACCACAGTGGATAGACCGATGGCCATATAAGGAGCGACCGGTTTTTTAGTGTTTTCAGGCATGTCGTTCCTCCTTTTAATATGATATCAGACAGGATTTACAGGATCATCAGGATAGTAGGGCCTTTGACCTAAAGGTAACTCGCCGCAAGGCGAAAAAAATCGTTTTAATCCTGTACTGTAAATCCTGTCAAAAGAAAGAAATTAAAGATCGAATCCATTCAACTCTTAGTGTGCTTCCAGAATTTATCGGCCTTTCCTTTTTTCCCATAGCCCAAAAGGTCATCTCCCCAGAGAAACAGCGGGTTTAGAAAAGAAAGATTTTTGATACCCCATCTGACCGAATCGTGTAGCCGGCCTTTTGGTTTATTAAACGGGCAGGTTCTGATGCAGTTGGAGCAATCCGTCCCGTTTGCCGCCCAGAAGCCAAGGCAGGTCTCGGCATTGATCGGCCAACGCAGCACACCCTCCCGGTTGGATATATTATTGGGCTTTTCCGTTGGCTTACCATACATAATCGACTGGCTGGGACATTTTTTGGCACACTTCTCACACATCATGCAAAAATCCCAAACTCCGAATTCGACTGGTTTATCGGCAATGAGGGGCAAATCAGTTAAGACCTTGGCCAATCGAACCCGGGGACCGAAGGCCGGTGTGATCAGCAGGCCGTTGCGGGCAAGCTCTCCCAGACCGGCATCAATCGCTATGGGAATGCTGCAGGCCGTGTCATTGCCGCACGCAATGGCCTTATATCCCAATCCCCTGATATAATGAGCGAGCAAACCCGCTATAAACGCCATTTTTGAATATCCCAGGCCGGTTGCTGCCGAAGATGGACTTGTCGGGGAGCATCCTATGGCTGCGTAATCCATCTCGATGGCAAGGGCAACGGCATATTGATATTCTTCGGATAGTGCGTTCGGCATCGATTTTTGTTCTCTCTTCGGATAGACGGAAGAATACAGCCAGCGCCTGTCCAACTTACACACACCCGCGAGAGCGGCACCGAAGAAAGTCGCCGCCTTTTTTAAATTACGGGTTACGCCGACCAGGTCATCCGGATCAATTTTGAGCCCCGGCGGCACTCTAGGATATTCAAAAATCCGGTCCCATTCCCAGGCATACATTCCCATCTTTCCGCCGGCTACGCCCTGGGCAAAGGTATTTTCCAAATGCCACCCGGCATTCACCAGGGCCTGGTCCGTTAAACGGAAGCCCGGCTTATCCCTGGGTGGCACTTCGGTCATATAGAATTTTTTACCCAACTGCAACATCGCCGGATCCCATAGAGGTCTGCAGAACATTTCGTTTTTCTGATCAAATCCTTCCGTTTTTCCGACCACATATCTGCCGGCGCCCTTTTCTGCTGAACCGATTTTCATAATTTTGCCTTTTTAGTTCGTAAAGAAACATAGGAGTTCACCGCGGAGATCGCAGAGAACGCCGAGAAAAATAATCAAATAATCTCTGTGTGCTCAGCGATCTCTGCGGTTCGCTTTTAACTTGGTGTAGTTTCATAAGAGCGGCGCCTCTGGTCTGAAAAAACGGCCAGTCTGATCGGAAAAGAAACTCTGAAAAAGAGAATATCGAATATCGAATAATGAATATCGAAGGTCGAATTAAGGTATTCTGTCTATTTTATAAAAATGACTGAGCGAAGCCTCCCCTCCGGCCTGTAAGCCTATACAGCCTACGGGCTGGAAGCGGGCTCGTAGGGGTTGTAGCGCCTACGCCTCGGCCTCCGGCCCATAGGGCATAAGAC
>JBAVYC010000295.1:0-1970 GCA_049698595.1 Desulfobacterales bacterium
ATGCCAAAGACCAGTCCGTTGGAAGCGATCCGGCCGGCCTTCTCGATATCGCCGGCACCGAAGGCCCTGGCCACAAAAGATGTCAGGCCGGCTCCGATTCCCATGATGAAGGAAATAAAAAAGAACATGACCGGGAAGACGATGCTGACGGCAGCAATTGCGTGCGGGCCAACCATCCCGACAAAAATCATGTCGATGACACTGAAACCGGTCTGGAACAACATGGCCAGGACCATTGGCAGTGACAGGCGGATAATATTAGCGGTGATATTTCCGTTCAGCAGGTCGGGGTGTCGGGTTTTAGGCATGTGTTGGTATCATCAATTGGGACCCCATAGTTTTAGCTAAACTTAAACTTAGCGGTTCCGGGTTCCGGGTTCAAGGTTTAAAAGTTACAACCGATTGATACTGCGGTCAATATTAATTAAAATCCGGCATCCCCGCTATTACCTATTGGGTGAAACGGGTTTATATGCAGATGAAGGCAAAATCTCTTTGATATGAGGCGTCTGGGTTTTTTTAACCCGGAACGGTGAACCATGAACCGCTTAACCTATATCAAGTTTATACTTAACCGTATACCTGGCTAGAATATTTTCTACGCTTTGTTTGATTTCGTCAGCGGAGGTCCCCGGGCCGGCCTTGATGTTTATTTCAGCAATTGATCCGTGGATTTTGTCTTCGTTCACCGAAATCTCGACACTTTCGACCGTGTCAGCGAGGACTTCCAATTCGGCCTCGTAAACACGCTGGATGGCCTGCCAACGGAGAGATGGTTTGAAAATCTTGCCGACCGGTGTCAGAGGAATTTCATCGACGATATAAATTTCTTTGGGTATCGCTGCCCGTTCGCCGATTTCGCTTTTCAAATATTCGACGATTTGGGCTTCGGACAGGTCGGCATCTTCCTGGAGTTGAACATATGCTATCGGGACTTCGCCGGCATGCGGGTCCGGGCGACCTACGGCGGCCGCCAGCCGGATCCCCGGCAAACGATAAAGGGGGTCCTCTATGGCCGCCGGGTCGATGTTGTGACCGCCGCGGATAATGAGCTCCTTTGTGCGACCGGTGAGCCAAAAATAGCCATCCGAATCCTGTCTGCCCAGATCTCCCGTGTTGAGCCAGTCTTCCTGAGGCCAGATATCGCGATTCTGGGCCTCATCCAGATATCCGTTGAACACATTCGGCCCTTTAATGCAGACGCAACCGATTTCATCGGTTTTTGCTTCGCGCACAAATTTGCCGTTCTCATCCACGATAAAGATTCGCATGTCCTGATACGGCATCCGCAGGCCGATGGAGCCCACTTTTTGTTCGCCCTCATAGGGGTTGATGGAAGAAACACAGGTCCCTTCGGTAAGTCCGTAGCCTTCCAGGATTTTCATGCCGCTGTGGGCCTCAAAGCGTTTAAAAAGCTCCATCGAGAGCGGAGCCGCACCGCATCCGGCATATCGCAGAGAGGATATGTCCGCATCTCCCTTGGGAATGTCCAGCAGTACCGAGAGAATTGTCGGCACACCGGAAAAGCTTACCGGCTTGTAAAAATCCACTATTTTGTAAAAGTTTTGCATGACCAAAGGGTCGCGATAGCCCCTGGGGCCAAGGATAACCACATGGGCGCCGATGGAAAAGGGTCCCGAACCGGTCACCGTGGTTCCGTTGACGTGAAATAGAGGCAGACCGCACATGCTGGTTTCGCCCGTGTCTAAACTTAAGGCCTGCATAAACATATAGGCCATGGCGGCTTCATTGAAATGGGTGTGCGGCGCCAGCTTGGGCGTCCCGGTGGTGCCACCGGTGTGGTAAATGGAGGCAATGTCCTGAGGGTCTATCTTGCGGTTGGAATTCAGTTTCTCCTCATCGTAGCGGCCGACGACTTCATCATAACCGTAAATTCCTTCTTTTTCAGCGCTGGGGCCCATGACCCGAATGATGGCCTTGAGGTTGGGCAAATCATTTCGAATGGCGTC
>JBAVYC010000296.1:0-11453 GCA_049698595.1 Desulfobacterales bacterium
GCCCTGGACGATCAACAAAATGGAATTGTCGGGCGCCCGCGTAACAGACAGAATTTGGACGACTGTTCCGATTTTATATACCTGACCCGGCAACGGATCGTTGTCTGTCTTCACCTTGGTACCGACAACACCAATTAGGCGGGTATCTTTCATCGCTGATTCTACAAGTGGTGTCGCCCGCAAAGAGACTCCCAGCGACATATTCAAGGTTGGAAAAGCCATCTGTTCATCTAACGGCAGAATTGGAATCTCATCAGGAATATTATTTTTATCCACCTTGACAACAGCCTTATCATCTGAGGAAATATCATTTGTTTCCATCATTACCGTCTCCAATACGTTAATTGTTATATCGCTTATATCCGGCGACTCATGTGACTTTTCTTAGCCATTAGGCCAACGCACCCTAAAAATTGGGTTTGGGTGACCTCAGTTTATAGACATATCTTAAACAACAATTTGACATTGTCAAAATAAATTTTCCTGTATTCGACAATGTCAAGTCCCTTTGAATGAAAAAAAGCTTGTGAATTAGAATAACAAGGCTATAATTGCCAGTCGCCATTCCAATCCCATACCCGGGCACATACCGGTAGACGTTCAACATCTGATAACAGTTCATTCGTCATTTCATTGCCGACAAAAAGATGCGATTTGACCCGTATCCACGAAAGGAATCCTGATAAATGCACAGTCAGAATCGACTCGTCTTGATGATATTAATTTTTCTGACTATCATTGCCGTTTTTAACTATTTCAATCGGTTTGCCGATCGCGGACGCCGTATCGTGAGCCAGCCGCGTGAAATTTTGCCGCGCGGTGATTTGGCGGATTTTGAAAAGTCCACCATCACCATTTTCAACAGCGCCGCCCCCTCAGTGGTTTACCTATTCACCGAAAATGCCGAATCCGGATTTTTTGGTCGACGTGAGATTCAGCAGGGCGCCGGCTCCGGATTTTTGTGGGATCGCTACGGTCATGTCGTGACCAATTTTCATGTCATTCAAGGCTCCCAAAGCATCCAAGTTCGCCTCGATTCGGGCGAGGCGATTCGCGCCACATATGTCGGCGGCTCACCGGATCATGACCTGGCGATTGTCCGTCTGCGGAGCACACCGTCAAACATACAGCCTATTCCGGTGGGCACGTCCAGGGATCTGGCAGTGGGCCAGGCGGTATTTGCTATCGGCAACCCTTTCGGGTTGGCCCGCACATTGACTACGGGCGTCATCAGCGCCCTGGATCGAAGGCTGCCGACTGCCGGGGGTCGCGAAGTACTGGGGGTGATTCAAACCGATGCAGCCATAAACCCGGGCAATTCGGGGGGACCCCTGATCGATTCGGCCGGCCGCTTAATCGGCGTCAACACCGCTATTATTTCCGGATCGGGCAGTTCTGCCGGCATCGGGTTTGCAGTACCCGTTGATGTCGTCAACCAGGTGGTACCCAAATTAATCACCAATGGCAAGGTACCCCGGCCGGGGATCGGAATTATCGTTTTGGATGATGAGGTAGCGGCCGGTCTCGGTGCCGTCGGTGTGGTAATCGAAAAGGTCATCCCCGATACAGAAGCCGAGCGGGCCGGTTTGGAGGGTATCGACTACCGCAGACGAACCCTGGGGGATGTGATCGTTGCGGTGGAGGGAAGCCCCGTGGGGAACATGGCCGATTTTGTCCGGATTCTCCAAAACCTCGAAATCGGTCAGACCATCACTCTTGAAGTGAGGCGCGGGGAAACGCAGCGCGAGGTGATGGTTGCCATTATGGACATTTCCTAAAGCAGCTTTTAGAAAATGCTTGACAGTATAAAGGCGAAATCGAATCACGATTTCTGGCCAACTTGTTTTCCTGGCTGATACCGATATTCATTTTCTTTGGGATCTGGTTCTTTTTAATGAAGCGCATGACCGGCCAGCAGCCCGGCTTTATGACCCTTGGCAAGAACAAGGCCAAAATTTACATGCAGAAGGGTGTCAGATAGGGTTGGATTGTTTCGTGGTGGTTCAGTGTCTGCCGCCCGGCTGAGAGAAGGAGGTCAAACTCGACCGGGTAACCTGAACCACCACTGTACAATGGAGGAAATGCTAATGGCAACATTTCTGACGTGTAAAGAGACAAATCGGCGGGCAAAGGTTACAAAAGACGTCAGCATTTCCGGTTTCGTACTCCCGGGACCTGTCCGAATTGTCGGTTGTAGCGCCGGCGATAAAGTGCTATAGCAGCTTTAGATCTGCGATGATGGACACAAAACGCCGTGGGACTCTCAAATACCCCTATGACCTGACCAACATGCTCAAAAAAATAAAAGCCCTGATACTGCGCAAAGACAGCTGTGTTCTGGCCACCACGGATGGTGAAACACCGCACTGTTCGCTGATGGCCTATGTGCCCGACGACTCCGGTGAGCGATTGTTTCTGATCACTTCGAGTGCATCCCGAAAATATCAGAATATACGGCGCCATCCGCGTGTCAGCCTGTTGATCGACACCCGCGGTGAGCAGCAGCGCGGGCTTACGCAGGCTCTGACCGTGACCGGCACCTGCGACTTTCTGCAAGATGACGCAGAAATCGAACGGGTCAAGGCGGCCTTCGTGCAGCATCACCCGCATTTAGACAGCTTCATTCGCAAGGATGATATGACCGTGGTGTGCGTTCAGGTCGATTTTTTCTTGCTGCTGGACGGACCCGAGCGCGCCTACCATGAAATATTGGATAAACCGCAGCCCATGAAATGACATTGTTTTCAAGAGAGGCCCTTTGCGCGTATAGCAGACGATGGAAGCAATCGGCGGTCGCAATGACAGATATTTCATCTATCCGATACAGACTACAGTCAACTACGCAACCTTCCTTATTCGACAGACCACCGAAAGAGCATGTTCTGCAAAATAGCATCACCGCCGGGAGCGAGAGGTCGGAGCAGAATATACGCTAACAGTTCAGACGTCATGGCTTTGTTGACCAGAACACGGCGGATGCGATTTTCGTCACGGCTGTGCAGATCCTGAATGGCTCCGACATCAATCAGTAGACAAATTAAGCTGACAGCAGAACCATGAATGTTTAGGTAAGATGACATAATACCCCTGCGCGATTTTTATTGGCGAATTTTCGGCAAAATAAACATCTGACGATTTTGGGAAAAGGACCTAAAAAATGCACATGGCTGATGCGTTGATATCTCCGGTTGTTGGCGGCACGATGTGGGCGGCTTCTGCCGGGCTGATCGGATACTGTTCCAAAAAGGTTAAGGATGATTTGGATGATGCCAAAATTCCCCTGATGGGGGTGGTGGGTGCGTTTATTTTAGCGGCCCAGATGATCAACTTCACCATCCCCGGCAATCGTCTGGATGCATTTACTCCAATAGATTCTCGGAAGCCTATGTCCAATTTTCTACGAAAGGGTGACTAACCTGAGGATGATGTGGCCGCAAGAAGGTGCAATTCGCATAAAAATCAAATTTCGAGGATTTCTAACTCAATGCACCGCAACGAACACTCAGGATGCTTACTTTTTGCGAATCCGTCAAATGACGGACAAGAGCGGTGGGACGTTCAATAAAGGCCCGCAACGGATAATGTTAACGCGAAATTTTGGAGGAGTTTCGGAACGTTTTAGGCTATTTTGTGGTGGTTCAGCGACTAATTCCCGGCTGAGGAAAGGAGACGAAACTCAACCTCATAATCTGAACCACCACATGGAGGAAAAAATGAAAGTCACGACATTTTCAAGGACTAAGGAGACATTTAGAGGTAAAAGGTTACAGACGAATGCAGCAATCAACTTTTTTACCTGATGGTTCTCAAAGAGCTCATGCCCCCCGTCAACGGGCAGAACCTGCCCGGTAATCCGGGCACCGTCGTCAGAGAGTAAATGAGCCGCCGCGCGGGCAATTTCCTGTGGTGTTCCGATCCTTTCGAGTTTGAGACGCCAAGAGGAGACATCGATATTATTCGCAAACTGAAACGGTTCCCTTATGTACCCAGTGACCCCGAAGTGCTGGATGAACGCTGCTTTGAGATTTACAACATTCAGGTCCATAGCCTAATTAAACGGCTAAATAGCACCGGCATCGAAAAATTGGTCATTGGTGTTTCTGTCGAACTTCCATATGCTCCCAAGGTGGAATCGGGCGGCTCACTTTCACCACGCAGTGACTGGCGAGCACCCTGCGATTCTGAAGCTACTGATCGTAATCATGCTCTGCTCATTATCAACCGACAATTTATTATTCTGAGTGGTTTTATCTTCCAATATACCGTCCTTTATGTTAGGGTATTCTAACGTTTTACCATGGCGGCATAGCCAAGTGGAAAGGCAGAGGATTGCAAATCCTTTATCCCCTGGTTCGATTCCGGGTGCCGCCTCCAGAATGCCCCCGCATTAGCTGTGTAGAACGATTGCAACCTTGGGGTTAACCCTTCCTGCACAAACGCTAAATTTTGCCGGCCGTTCGGCGCTTTGTTATCTATAAATCCATGACAAATAACTAACCTCACTCAGCCGTAAACCTATAAATCCTATGCGCATCGAAGACAAGTTGGACATTTTGGCCAATGCCGCCAAATATGATGTTTCCTGTGCATCCAGCGGCAGCCGACGAAAAAACCCGGGTGGTCTGGGTAACGCCTCACCTTCCGGTATCTGTCATACCTACACCGATGACGGTCGCTGCGTATCTTTGTTAAAAGTCCTCTACACCAACATTTGCATCTACGACTGCGCTTATTGTGTCAACCGGTGTAGTAACGATAATCCCAGAGCGGCTTTCACAGTCAACGAGATCGTCTCGCTCACCATCGATTTTTACCGGCGTAATTACATTGAAGGGCTTTTTCTAAGCTCAGGAATTATGCGAAGTCCCGATGATACGATGGAGCGGCTGGTCCGGACCGTGCAGATGCTTCGAAAGCAGGGTTTCAACGGATACATACACTTGAAATGCGTTCCCCATGCGAGCAGGTTTTTGGTTCGGCGGGCTGGGCGCTTCGCCGACCGATTGAGCGTCAATATCGAATTGCCTTCCGAAAAAAGCCTAAAATTGTTAACGCGAGTCAAAACCTACGCTTCCGTTCTCGAGCCCATGGAGGTCATCCGTGAGACGATCGCCGAAACCCGTGAACATCGCCGGCGAATGCGGCACGTACCCCAGTTTGCGTCAGCCGGCCAAAGCACCCAGTTGATCGTCGGGGCCAGCCCGGAATCGGATTACGAAATTCTGGTTTTAGCCAACCGGCTCTATCACCACCAGGCCCTCAAACGGGTTTATTACTCGGCCTATGTACCGGTGGGGGATCTGAAGACCCCGTTGCAAAAGATCGCCGAACCGCCGCTGCAGCGTGAAAACCGGCTTTATCAAGCTGATTGGCTGATCCGATTGTACGGGTTTTCCATCGATGATGTGATTAGCAGCGAGACACCCCATCTGGACTTGAATATCGATCCGAAGCAGGCCTTCGCCCTAAGGAACCCGTCACTGTTTCCGATCGACATTAATACTGCCGACCGCGAAATGATCCTCAGAGTGCCGGGCATCGGTCTTAAGTCTGCCAATCGGATCGTGGGTCTGCGGCGCAAGGGGCGCCTGCGGTTTGAGCATCTGAAACAACTCGGCGTTGTTATCTCACGTGCAGAACCTTACATCCACTGCGATGGATTGCCAACCACGCAGTGGACTGGAGCGATTGCACCAACCAGTCCCCCTGCTGCCATACAACCCAAACAACGCAGCTCTGCCCCGGGTCGCAGCTCGCCTCTTATCTTCGTGACCGACGGGACATTTGAAGGTTTGTTAACGGCCATTTTTGAAGCTTATGTTCGAAAATCGCCTCCGGATGCCATTGAATCCTCAGACAGAGACCAGCTGGGGCTTTTTGAACGACGCATCACGATCGCGACCGACTTCGGCAAATCCGATCGTGTTTGGAAAGGTTTAAAAAAGCACCTGGGATCGAAACGTCGCCAAATGCTTTTTGAAGCTTACCTGTCAGGTTGCTCCGGTGTGGAAACGATGATCCTAAGATGTGTTTGGGATACAATACCAGACGTCAATAGGCCTATAACCCAAACGAATCTTACTTCTTTCATTCAGATCGAAAACCTATCTCGCAAAGTGCGACGCGAGGCGCATCGGATGAAGGGTTTTATTCGATTCCAACAAACCGCAAAAGATCATTACTTCGCTCTGATCGCACCGCAATTCGATGTTCTGTCACTGATTCGGCGGCATTTCGAATCGCGCTTCGCCGATCAGAGATGGATTATTTACGACAGGCTAAGAAACTATGGACTCTGCTATGATCGTCACCAGGTGCGCGAGCTGCGTTTGAATGCTGCCGAGTTAGAATCGTTTGGTAATGAAAACATCGCCAATGAACAGCTTTGTCAAACGCTGTGGAAACGGTATTACGAGGCCGCCAACATCCGGCATCGTAACAACCCAAGGCTGCACGTGCGGCAGCTGCCGCGCCGCTTTTGGCAATACCTGCCGGAGAAGCAAACATGATGCTCTTCATCCGTTTGCCTTTTGCGGTCACGAAAAAGATCGTCTCAAAGACTAGCTTATCATGGAAGAAAGCTGCGATGAAAATTTTGAAAAGATGACTATTATGTTTTTAAAAATTGTATAGCCAAAGATGAGGCATTTATGAAATTGAAAGTTCTCACTGCAAATTGTTCGGCACAATCCAAGTAGCCACCGCGAGTTCTCGAAGGAATGCAGCCCTGTTCGGCGGTGGCGATTGGCTCAAAAAAGATGGCAGCCGGAGAGATCTAAGCGGCTTCCCGCTGGATCGCCAGAAAATGGGTAATCTCATCTATTTCATTTAGAATCGGTGCGATCTTCCATTCCATCATGAAGATCTCGGTTTGTCATGAGGAGGCTATCGCAGTCATCAGATCTCAACCCTAAGGCAGAATGAACAAATCCAGATATTTGGTTTCACGCCTCCTTTTCGATTCGAAAACATCTTAGAAAACGAGTTGTAAAACTGAGTAGCCCCCTTAGTTGCATAAACAACATGGCAAAAATTAGATACCGGAAGCACCCGCCCACGCGTTTAATTACCTGGATGATTCTTCCCGGCATGGCGCCGATGTAAGTCCGGCGGTGACCCCGGATTTCAGCCTCATCTCTCACAGCTTTTTTAGTTCGAACTAACTCGAACGATCAAAAAAATTAGACATATTTTAAACAATTTATCAGTCTTGTCAAAGATAAAATATTTGAATTGACGGGCATAAGAAGGAAATTATATTAAAAACAATAAATTAAAAGATATGATTCTTTTTCGTGAGCATAGTAGTTTTTTTGCCTAATATTAAACAATACTTTGACAATTCTAAAATAAATATTACCTTTCTAACATTGAAACACACCACTAAAAAATCATCCGATAACGATGTTCAGATGACGCGTCAAATTGAAACCATGGAGGAATTCGACAATGAAATGGTCACTTAGAATAGGTCGGTTTTCCGGTATAGATGTTCGCATGCATATTACATTTCTGTTACTGCTCGGCTGGGTTGCACTAATATATTGGCGACAGGGCCAAAGTATAGCAGCAGCCTTCGCGGGTGTAATTTTTATCCTGGCCGTATTCCTGTGTGTGGTTTTGCACGAGTTTGGCCATGCGTTAGCGGCCAGACGGTATGGAATTCGGACACGCGATATTATTCTGTTGCCGATCGGCGGCGTGGCCCGTCTGGAGAAGATACCGACCAACCCGCTGCACGAACTCTGGGTCTCTCTTGCCGGCCCGGCCGTGAATGTCGCCATCGCAGCCATCCTTTTTGTATGGATAAAGCTCACGGCTTCATTCGAAATGTTCCAGATAACGACGATGACAGCCGGATCCTTTTTAGAAAGAATACTGGCAGTTAATCTGTTTATGATAGCATTTAACATGATTCCGGCCTTTCCAATGGACGGCGGACGGGTGCTGAGGGCAGTCTTGGCCATGCGCACCAACCACGGTCGAGCCACCCAGATTGCAGCATCTGTCGGTCAAGGCATTGCCGTATTTTTTGGCGTCATTGGCCTGTTTTACAATCCCCTTTTACTAATGATCGCAGTTTTCGTTTGGTTCGGAGCCTCCCAGGAGGCAAGAGCAGCCCAAATGCGATCTGCCGTCGGTGGCATTCCGGTTCAACAAGCCATGTTGACCGATTTCAAAATACTGGGCAAAAACGATAGCTTGGACCGAGCAATCGAACTGACCCTGAGCGGCTCTCAAAAAGACTTTCCGGTGGTGGACAACGGCCGCATCGAAGGTATTCTAACCCAGGCTGATTTGATGAAAGCGTTGTCGGCGCGAGATCGACATCCGACGGTTTCAACGGCAATGCAGCATAAGATTGAAGCCGTTGACTCTCTTGAAATGCTTGAAACTGCTTTTGACAAGCTCAAAAATTGCAATTGCCACACGCTGCCGGTAACATTAAATCGACAGTTGGTGGGATTGTTGACCATGGATAATCTCGGTGAGTATCTGCGCTTTCGGGCGGCGTTGGCCGGATAAAGTCATAAGGGGCAGTCTCTGGCCGGAAGCATCCAGTCTGGTCGAAAAGCAAATAAAGAACATCGAACATCGATGTTGGATGTTCGATGTTCAAGGCTTTTAGTCCCCTATGTTTTATTTCATTATCGTTGATAAAAGAGCTGCGTAAGCCGGCAAGATACATTGGTCAAGATGTACTAATTGTAGGAGGGGGAGCTGCTGGAAGTCACACGAAGGTTTTAGAAGTGATCAGAGTCAAATGTACAAGTGATATTGAACAGTTCAGCGAAGCAATTCGATCGTTTAATGACGTGAATTGCTGAGCGTTTTAATTTTTGGCATTATGTCCTTTCTTCCCGGCTTATCCGGCCGGTCGACCAGAATCTGACGATCGAAGCGGCCCGGCCGCAGCAGGGCGGGAGCATATATCTCCGGGCGGTTGGTGGCTGCCATCAAAATGACGCCCATGTTGGGATCGAACCCGTCCAACTCGACCAGGAGCTGATTCAATGTCTGTTCGCGTTCTTCGTGTCCGCCCATCGTTCCCATGCCCCGGGCTTTCGTGAGGGTTTCTGTTTTACGCAAAGGCCGAGCGGCAAAATCGCCGGTTTTATTTTTATAATTTTGACGAAGCCGTAACGGGCGAAAATTCGATTTCAGGTTGAATCCGGATTCGATCAGGACCGCCATCAGCGGCATCGAGACCGTTCCTGGTGGGTTTTAATGCTGCCTCAATGGCCTCATCGATGCGGTCCACTAGGATAAAGTTCATGGCGTCGTGAACTTCGGCCGGCACATCTTCAAGATCCTTCTCATTGCGTTTCGGTAATATGACCGTGTTCAATCCGGCCCGATGGGCTGCCAGGATCTTCATTTTGATGCCGCCGACTGGAAGCACCCGCCCGCGCAGCGTGACCTCGCCGGTCATGCCGACATCGCTGCGCACGATCCGGTTGCTGTACAGGCTGGCCTGCGCCAACACCATTGCGACGCCTGCCGATGGACCGTCTTTGGGGATCGCACCGGCCGGCACATGCAGGTGGACATCCGTCTCTTTAAAGACTTGAGGTTCGATTGCCAGGTTTTTAGACTTTGAACGAACGTAGCTGTGGGCGATGCTGGCGCTTTCTTTCATCACATCGCCGAGCTGACCGGTCACTTCCAGTTTTCCATTACCCTCCATACGGGTGGCCTCGACAAACAGGATGTCTCCGCCGACGCTGGTCACCGCCAAACCGGTGGAAATACCCGGCACCTCGATCGTCTCGGAGATCTCACTTTCAAACCGTTCTTTCTTCAAATAATCGGCAACCTGCCCGGGCGTGATCATGACGTGTTCCCAGGTCTTGGTCGTCAGTTTTACGATGGCTTTGCGGCAGATGGCACCGATGAGCCGTTCCAGTTGACGAACACCGGCTTCACGGGTGTAGTCGCCGATTATCTTGCCGACCGCATCATCCATGAAAGTGACGTCGCTGTCACTGAGCCCGTGACCTGTCAGCTGTCGCGGGATCAAATGCCGTTTGGCGATTTGCAGCTTTTCCAGTTCGGTATATCCATCCAGCGAAATGATTTCCATGCGATCCCTTAACGGCGCCGGGATGGTCTCCAACTGATTGGCGGTCGCAATAAAAATGACATCGCTCAGATCAAAATCGACATCCAGATAATGATCGCGAAAGGCCGAATTTTGTGCCGGATCCAAAACTTCCAGCAGGGCACTGCTGGGATCTCCGCGCCAGCCCATGCCGATCTTGTCAACCTCATCGAGCATAAAGACCGGATTGCGGGTGCCGGCGCGTTTGATTGCCTGGATGATTCTTCCCGGCATCGCCCCGATGTAGGTCCGGCGGTGACCCCGGATTTCAGCCTCATCTCTCATACCGCCCAGGCTCATGCGGGTAAACTCTCGGCCCATGGCCCGCGCGATGCTCTGTCCCAGCGACGTTTTACCGACACCCGGCGGGCCGGCGAAGCACAGAATAACGCCTGTCGCAGCGGCAGTGCTTGATCGCGAATCTGTCTTTTTCTGGGCATCGCGGATGGCCAAAAGATTTCGTACTGCCATGTATTCGACGATGCGATCTTTGACGTCCCGCAGACCGTAATGATCTTCATCGAGGACATTGCGTGCCATACCGATGTCGGTTTGGTCATCGCTGAAACGATTCCAGGGGAGATCCAATAACCAGTCGAGATAGGTCTTGACCATGGAGTACTCGGCAGACTGGGGTGACATCTCTTCGAGGCGGTCCCACTCTCTCAGGGCCTCTTTGCGGGCCTCAGCGGTCATGTCTGACTCGGTAATTCGCTGCCGGTAGTCATCCGGCTGCGGTTGATCTTCTTTCAGCTCACCGAGCTCTTTTTTGATCGCTTTGAGTTGCTGGCGCAGATAATAATCTTTTTGGGACTTACTCATTTCAGCGTGCGCATCCGACTTGATTTTCTTCCCCAGCGAAAGTATTTCTAATTCACGTGACAGAAGCTTTACCAGCTGCTGTAATTTTGCTTTGAGGCTGTCTTCTTCTAACAGCGTCTGGCGCTTTTCATATCCGATTTCGCTGTGGGCCGCAGCAATGTATGCCAGATGCAATGTGTCTTCTATACGTGCCAGGCCATCGATGGCCTCGCTGGGTGCATCGAGAGACAACGAGAAAACTTCTTGGGCTAAGTCGCGCAGCGTGCGGTGTAGGGCTTCGGTCTCGACATCTTTTTCGATTGTCTCCGGTATCAGGTTTATCTTTGCTCGCATAAAATCCTTACCGGGAATCCATTCTGCAATGCGGAATCGCTTTACGCCCTGGACGATCAACAAAATGGAATTGTCTGGCGCCCGCGTGACATGCAGAATTTGGACCACTGTTCCGATTTTGTACACCTGACCCGGCAACGGGTCGTTGTCTGTCTTCACCTTGGTACCGACAACACCGATTAGGCGCGTATCTTTC
>JBAVYC010000297.1:0-5375 GCA_049698595.1 Desulfobacterales bacterium
GATCTGATGCATAAGATAAAAAAACACGCCAACGGTAGATTATACGACACGACTGACAAAAAATATATCACACTGAAACAGCTTTCTGAGATGATAGAGGAAGGCGAAAAGATCTCAATTGTGTATACCAAAACAGGCGAAGACCTAACGTCAGCGATTATTTCTAAGCTGTCAGCCAAACCTAAACCGGTAAAAAAAGCTGCAGGAAATGTTGATAATATAAAAAAGTGGCTCGGTGATAATATCGATAAGCGTGTCAGGAAGGTTTTAGGCATAATGAACCTGGCAACCCGAAAAGAGGTCACCAACCTCACAACCACTATCGAATCATTGACCCAAAAGGTCGAAAAAATGGAATGCCTGCAAGCTGAAAAGGCAAGAAAACTGAAAAAAGCTCAACAGGAAAAGACAAGAAAACTGGAAAATGCCCAAAATGAAAAAGCAAAAAAAGCTGAAGACCTTCTCATTAAAAGGGCCGTGAAGCTGGAAGAGCTAAAAGCCGAGAAGCAAAAGAAATTACATCAAACGGCCAAGGAAGTCCATCAAACGGCCGTTGCCTCCATGGCCAAATAGAAAAATCATTGAATAAAACCCTTCAGTTGTTTGCGGGCGTTGTCGAATCCTTCCCGGATGAGCTGGGTTACCTGGCGTTTCGAAAAATTAAAAAAAGAACGAAAACCGAGCATGCGGGTAGGCGCAACCGTGGCGATGCTTTGGTCTTTCCGGCAATGAGTGAACGACGAGGTATGCGGTGGAAGATCACCCCGACCAACGGTTTGAGCCTTGTTCCGACAAGCGCGATACGCCATGGATGTTTTGTATGCGCCGATTAAGGAATGTTCAAACATAAGTTCCATGACCTGCAGGTGACTTTTAGGTAAAGTCTGGTTGAAAGCGCCTACAGGAGATAACAAAACCACTATGATTTGCTTTGCACGATGCTCTATGGCCGGTGTAATGGGCGTATTGTCCATCACGCCGCCATCCCAGTAGGGCTCTCCATCAATAAACTGCCAGGGAAAAATCATGGGTACGGCCGCGGAAGCCATGACATGGTCTATAGTGATCGTGTTGTGGTTAAAGTATCTGAGCTGAGATGTTTTCAGGTTTACGGCGGTAATGATGATTTCTTGACTGCTTTTTCGCAGGGCGTCCAGGTCCACCAGTTTCGATAACAGATCCCTCATGGGGGCCGGATCCATGAGGGGACTAAATTTGCGGAGGTTAAAAAGGGAGAGGATAAATCTTTGGATTGTATTCCGGAACATCTTGCGTCGATCGTAGATTTTCCAGAAGTGCGCCATCTGTTCCAGTTTCATACCGGAGCCAATGGCCACTGCATTAATTGCCCCGATAGAAGTGCCGCAAACCATATCAGGGACCCAGCCCGCTTCCTGCAAATATTGGCAGACGCCAACCTGAAAGGCCCCGCGCGCCCCGCCGCCGGAAAGAATTAAAGCCCGATCCATTTTCACCTCTCCCAGCCGATGCCTTCTTCATTCAAAAGCTGCCTCAAGCAGGTTCCTTCATAATTATTCATTTGGATACATACTATCGATTTCAACTTCGTGTCGTTCACTGACCACATTTTTTTTGATTTTGAGGGTGGGAGTTAGCATGCTGTTTTCGATGGTAAATTCAGGGACGATCGTGACCTTTTTAATTGTCTCAAATGATGGAAGCTCACTGTTTTTTCTCATCACCTCATCATCAATGAGTCGAATGACCTTTTCATTGTCGATCAGGTCATCAACGTTAGTAAAGACGATATCATTTTCTTGCGCATATTCTGCTATATTGTCAGGGTCCAGCGTCACCAGTGCACTCAAATATTTACGCCGGTCACCGATAACACAGATCTGGTTGATATATTTTGAAGTTGCCATTATTCCTTCAATTGCTGCGGGGGCGATGTTCTTTCCACCGGCAGTAATGATGAGGTCTTTTTTTCGTCCGGTAATTTTGAGAAAATTTTCCGAATCGATTTCTCCGAGATCGCCGGTATATTGCCAGCCGTCTTCCGTGATGGTCTCGGCGGTTTCAGCGGGCATTTTGTAATACTCCTTCATAACGTTACGGCCGCGATACATCACTTCACCCTCTTCGGATGTTTTTTGCTCGATCCCCGGGCCGGGAGGACCCACCCAACCGAAACGGTAGTCGTCATAGCGATTGAGATTTGTGAAGGAGGTGTTTTCGGTCATACCGATTCCTTCCAGGACCAGTATGCCGGCTGCATGGAAAAACTTTCCTATGGTGGGATTCAGGGGTGCCGCCCCACTGATACACCAACGCAGACGGCCGCCAAGCGCTTCCTTAATCTTGCTGAAAACCAGCTTTGTGGCCAGTTGATACTGCAGCTTGGTTAAAAAGGGAATGGGTTGTTTTTTGAGTTGGTAGTCGCTGACTTGGTTCCCGATTTCACAGGCCCATCTGAAGATTTTCAGGGCCGGACCGCCTTTGGCTTCGGCTCCGCTCACAACCTTGGAATAGACCTTTTCATAAATACGCGGTACGCTGGCAAACCAGTGCGGGCGGGCAACTTTTATATCATCAATAACGGTCGCCATGCTGCGTGTAAATGTGGTTGGCCGGCCTGTAAGTAATGTGGCGTAAACACAGGTCCGGGCAAATACGTGTGCCAGGGGTAGAAAAATAAAAACCTCGTCGTCGTCACGGATATCTGTGGACTCTCGTACTGACTGGGCGGTAAACGTGATATTGTCATGGGTCAGGACAGCGCCTTTGGGAACTCCGGTTGTGCCTGAGGTGTATACGATTCCGGCCGTATCCTGGGGGGTTACTGCATCGACCCGTTCATAAAACGTCTCATCCGGTATATTCTTTCCCAATTCAAGAAATTCGTCGAAGCTGATTACCCAGTCATCATCATTATAGCTCCCATTAAAAAGAACCACTTTTCGAATGTCCGGGATTTCTTTTCTGATCTCCAACAATTTCTTTAATTGGCTTTCATCTTCTGCAAAAACGAGTACGGCATCCGAATGGTTGATGATATATTTGCAATCTTGAGGCAGGTTTGACTGATAAATGCCCACTGTGCTGCCGCCGATGCTGGTAATTCCAAAATCAGCTATAACCCATGGATAGCAGGTGTAACTGATAATGTTAACCTTGTCATCCTTTTTAACGCCAAGGGCCATGAGGCTTTTGGCAACTGTCTTTACCTGCTCATAAAATTGTTTCCAGGTAACCGACTCTGTTCGGCCGGCATCCACGAACCACTTATAGGCTGTTTGCGCTGAATATCTCTCAACAGTTTCTTTGAGCATTGCATGGACGTTTGGGTAGTCTTTAACCTGCATTTTTACCTTCCTTTTTTCGTATAAAGTTCTAAAGTGTATTATCAACCGCCCTATCTGAAACTGGTTTCAAATTATTCAAGTGGCGACGACGAATGATTCGTTAGCTTGTAACACAATATCATTTATTGCTCAAATCCAAAGGCGGTATGAGCCATCAGACTTGTATAAAAAGATGTTGCTAAGCGGGTATTTTGAATATATGTCATGTCCAAGCTATTAAGACCCGACGATAGGAGGATCTCGACATGGACCCCACAGCCCTTGATCAAGTGCAACTTAATTTCAACCCTCAGGGGCTTTTTGTGATCAATGCCGCCATCGGCCTGATGATGTTAGGCGTGGCGCTTGAATTGAAACTTGCTGATTTTAAGCGCATATTCATCGCACCCAAAGCGCCGCTTATCGGTCTGGCGGCGCAGTTCATTTTATTGCCGGCGTTCACGTTTTTGTTGACATTGATCCTGCGGCCACCACCGTCGATTGCACTTGGCATGATTCTTGTGGCAGCTTGCCCCGGCGGCAACCTTTCTAACATTATCACTTATCTGGCACGAGGTAATTGCGCGGTGTCGGTCAGTATGACGGCCGTATCCACTGCCGCAGCTATTTTCATGACACCCTTAAATTTGACTTTATGGGGAAGCCTCAATCCTGACACCGCCCAAATCCTTAAAAAAGTAAGTCTCAGCCCGTTTGACGTTTTTGTCAATATTTTCATCATCCTCGGTATTCCATTGATCATTGGTTTGTCGGTATCACGCTATTTTCCGTCCCTGGTCCTGAAGGTCCGGAAACCGTTTAAAATATTTTCACTGATATTTTTTATCGGCATCGTGGTCGCGGCGCTGGCTGTCAACTGGCAAAATTTTGTCCATTATGTCGGCTTGGTTTTCATCGGGGTGCTGATTCATAATGCCTTGGCACTCAATCTGGGGTACTGGAGCGGCCGCCTTTTTCGCTTAAGCGAGCAGGATAACCGCGCAGTGTCGATCGAAGTGGGTATCCAGAATTCGGGGCTGGGTCTGGTATTGGTGTTCAACTTTTTTGGCGGCCTTGGCGGCATGGCCATCATTGTTGCCTGGTGGGGTATCTGGCACATCATTGCCGGACTCATCACGGCGTTTATTTTTTCACGATGCTCCCTGCCTGCAGACGATCAGATCGAGATGACCGAATCGTCTGCAAAGTAATTTTCAATGGTGTGTGACAGTTTTAAAAATAAAGTGGTTGTCGTCACCGGTGCGGCCAACGGTATCGGCGCCGCTATTTGCCATAGATTTGCCCGCGAAGGCGCCCGAATCGGGCTCTTGGACATGGATGCAAAAGGCGTCCAAGCCGCGTCGGACAAACTCAGGGCCAGCGGTGTGGATGCCGTGGGTATTCGATGTGATGTGGTCGCTGAAGACGAATGCACATCGGCCCTGAAAGAAATTATCGGCTTGTACGGCGGTATCGACATCCTGGTAAACAATGCCGGTATTACCCAGCGAAGTGCCTTCATCGACACGCAGACCAGTGTCTACCGCCGCGTTATGGATGTCAATTTCTTTGGTTCGTTGCACTGCACCAAGGCCGCCATGGCCAGCCTGATCGAACGTAAGGGCATCATCATCGTTATTGAAAGCCTGGCAGGCATTGCACCCTTGCTGGGACGAACCGGTTATTGTGCCAGCAAGCATGCCCTGCACGGGTTCTTCACATCGCTGCGATCGGAACTCAGGGCTACCGGCACCCACATCATGCTGGTTTGTCCCGGGTTTGTCGAAACCAGTCTTCAATCGAGGGCTTTGGGCGGTGACGGCCGGGTGACCACCCATCCGCAATCCATGGTTGGCAAGCCCGCCTCTGTTGAAAGTGTGGCAGGGCAAATATACAAAGGGGCTGTTAAAAGGAAGCATTTACTTGTTTTGACGCCGGTCGGCAAGCTGACTTACTGGATTCACCACTTTGCGCCGAAGCTTTATGAACGAATCATGACCCGCCAGCTTAAAGAAGAACTCATGAGATAGATAGATCCTTCCTTCCTCTCTTTTATTCATTCTGCTCTTC
>JBAVYC010000298.1:0-1923 GCA_049698595.1 Desulfobacterales bacterium
GTCTTATCTATTGTTATCAGGCTGTTGCGATCTATTGCAGATTGTGCAGTAATAATCCGATGAAAAGGATCTTATGTCCATGACAATTGAGATGCCGACCGAACAACATCAATAAAAGGTTTTTGGCATACTTGAAGTTCGATTTGCTGATGAAGGTAGTCAAAAACCGGCGCACTCAAAAAGTGTCGTGCGGCCAACTTCATGCAGGTAATCCAGTTCTAATAAAACCATGGGAGAGGAAAATGGGTCAGATCTTTGGAATTGACAGATTAGACGGTGGAGAGGAATGTAGGACATCCATAAATAAGTAATTCCCACAGTTAATTTAAAA
Source organism: Desulfobacterales bacterium (assembly GCA_049698595.1). Taxonomy (GTDB): domain Bacteria; phylum Desulfobacterota; class Desulfobacteria; order Desulfobacterales; family JAFDCJ01; genus JAFDCJ01. The sequence goes on from JBAVYC010000298.1 coordinate 332, forward strand.
GTATAGGAATTTCCATTTTGGGGACACCCCGATGAAATAAAAACAACCAAGATTTCATCCCGGTTAAATAAAGGCAACAACGATTTAACTGGACAGGTTGGGCAGGCGGATGAACACGGATTACCAGGATATTAAAAGCTACAAAAAACCAAATATATGTGGAAATCTGTGAAAATCTGTGTCCTAATTTAGCTTGACACTATATCCCATTTGAAATCAAAATTCCTAACGATGAAACTTTGGCGGCGATGTCGGAACCAGAATATGGCAAAGGGCGTGTTTTTCATAGCCGTGCCAGATATACGATAGAAGGGTATCGTGTCCCAATCGTCTAGCCGCTGACACCCTCAGGTAGCCGTCGATGGGAGTGTGACGCGGTGCGGTGGCTGCCGCCAGCAAAATTGGCATGATCTGACCGTATCGTTGCATCGAACCGGCCATACTATGAAAGTGTGCGGTGGGAGGCTTGTTTAAATTGTATTTAAATATCATTCCATTTGATATTATATTTTGCCAGGTATTTCCGCAGACGATCTGAATCGTTGGTTTTCCTTTTGTTTTTCCTGGAAACAGCAAAAACCTTCCTGCCGGCTTCTGACATATTTTTTGATTCTTTGCATACTTTGAGAACATCAGCCAGCTGAACTTTTTCAAAGCGGTCAAGTTGCTCAGTTTTGTCTACACCAATCACTTCATTTAATAACTTTTTGTTGATGTCTGTCTCCGCAGCACTCCACAACACTTTTAATCTTGAAATTTCTTCTTGAACAACTTCTTTTGTAATACGGCCACCCGGGGCAAGGGTGGACATACGGGTAACGGCCCCGTTAAGGTCTCTGAAATTTGCTGACCACAACGCATCAGAAGAAGTCGTAAACGTAAGGAATTGTTTACGGGCCTCCCTATTAAACGTAACATGTATATTATTTCTCTCCGCAAATCGGTCCAGCTCATATTTCAGGTTCGGTTCAATATCTTCCGGCCTTTGCGCAAGCCCCGGCATATGAAAGGTCCATAGATTTATGCGGCTCAGGAGATCTTCACGGAAATAACCGTTGGCCAAAATCATTTTAAGGTCACGGTTCGTACCGCATATAAGTTGAAAATCACTTTCGGTTTCCTCATCAGAGCCTAAGGGAAGAAATTTTTTTTCTTCAATAGCGCGAAGCAGCATTGACTGCTCATCAAGGCCGAGTTCGCCGACTTCATCCAGAAAAAGCATTCCTTTGTCTGCCGCCCGTAAAAGTCCGTTTCTGTCCTGAGTTGCCCCTGTAAACGCGCCTTTTTTATGTCCAAACAAAGCTGACATTGCAGCATCGCCACGCAGCGTAGCGCAATTGATTTCAATAAAATCACCTTTAAGCTGTCGTCTCGTCTTTTTCAGTTCATAAATACGCCTTGCAAGATTTGATTTTCCCGCTCCCGTTGGTCCCGTGATAAGAACAGGATCGGTTGAATTCATGGCAACTTGTTCAATCCGCTCAATCAACCCATTAAACGCTTTATTGCGTGTTTCGATTCCGGACTTTAAAAAAGTAATATCATCATCTATTTCTTGCCTGAAGCGCATGGCAATCCGATCGTACTTCGAC
>JBAVYC010000299.1:0-2458 GCA_049698595.1 Desulfobacterales bacterium
ATCTTTAATCATCTTCTCAATAATCCTCAGGAGGCCGAGGTAGCTGATGAGGGCGGCGATATTCAAACCGGGAAAAGCTCAGCCCGACACACTTTTGACCAGACCTATTACGATGGTTATGTCGCCCATGCCCCAATCGAACCGCATGCCGCTACTGCCATGGTCGAAAAGGGCCGGGTCATAGTATGGACCTCCACGCAATCCCCTTTTCCAGACCAACAAATGGTGGCCAGAGCTTTGAAAATTTCACCTGAAAAAGTGAGAATCATCACCCCCTATGTCGGTGGAGGGTTTGGTGGAAAGAGTGCTGTAACCCAACAAGCGTTGGAAGCGGCACGTTTGACGAAAATGGCTGGCCGTCCGGTGCAGGTGGCCTGGAGCCGGGCTGAGGAGTTCTTTTATGACGGCTTCCGGCCGGCTTCCGTGGTCAGAATCAAATCCGGTATTGACGCATCCGGTAAAATGAGCTTTTGGGATTACCATGTCCATAGCGCCGGGTCCAGGGGATCGGAACAGTTTTACGATATTCCCCATTATCGGGTGACCACTTATGGAAGTTGGAGGAGTGACCGAGAGGGTAATGTTCACCCATTTAATACTGGCGCTTGGCGAGCACCGGGCGCCTCCACGAATATATTTGCCCGTGAATTGCACATCAGCCTAATGGCGTCTGAAGCAGGCGTCGATCCGCTGGAATTTCGTTTAAGACAATTGACGGATAAAAGGATGATAGGTGTCTGGAAGGCGGCAGCCAAGCAATTCGGTTGGAAGCCGCCCAAAGCACCCAGCGGTCGGGGATACGGGCTGGCCAGCGGAATCGATGCCGGTACATACGTGGCCTTTATGGTGGAGATCGAAGTGGACAAAAAATCTGGAGAAGTTAGGGTAAACAGGGTGGTATGCGCTCAGGACATGGGATTCGTTGTGAATCCAGAAGGTGCCAGAATACAGATGGAAGGTTGCATCACTATGGGCTTGGGATATGCGCTCACCGAAGATATCCGTTTCAGCGACGGTCGGTTATTTGACCTGAATTTCGATACTTATAATATTCCGGTGTTTTCGATGTTGCCCAGAATCGAAACGGTTCTGGTCGACAATCCGGATTTACCCCCAAAGGGCGGCGGCGAACCCGCAATCATCGGCATCGGCGGAGCTATTGCAACGGCGATTCATGATGCCACCGGTGCCGTATTGCACCAACAACCCATGACACCGGAACGCGTTGGGGAGGCTCTCCAAAAAATATGAGTTAGTCAGAAGGATCTGTGAATGTGTTTCCAACGCCGCTATTTGTTTGATGGGATTGAGTGCAAACCTAAAAATGAAAGCTGTGTGGTCCTGTGTTCGAACCCGGGAGGGTGGTTTACTGTCCCTTAATTCCCCTGTCATTGATTTCCTGAAGTTACATGCCGGTTTGAGATTTGAACAGTCCCACGGAATTGATCGGGATCTCCAGCAGTTCGGCGATTTTTAATTTGGCCCGGATGCCTTTGGGACTGCCGGCGACGGAAGTAATGATGCCGATGCCCAGGTCTTCTCTGAGTGGGCGCATGACTTCTTCATTGACCAGGTCTGCAATTCCGACTCCCAGTTTTTGCGCCACATATTGTTTCGCTGCGTCAATTTTCATTTTTTTGATCAGCTGCATCCAGGCCACCAGATCTCCGGAGGTTCGAATGCCGCCCATGCCGCTAGCAAAAATATGGGCAATGTGCATGCCAAACGGATCACCGACGCCAATCTACAGACCATCGGCCTTACCGATCTGGACAAGGGATTTTGAGGCCCGGGTAACACTGTCAATCGGGGGCGCCTCCATCATCGGAACGCCGCCGACGCCCATGCCGACATTTACATGCACCGGGATATTGACTGCGGTGACCGCTTCTTTGACGAACGTTGCGGCCCGGGCAATATTCCATGCCACGGATTCAGTTGTTTTAGTGCCGATAGCCACACCGTAAATACTGGCCCCGGCGGATTTCGCCATTTTGGCCTGTTCGTGGGGGTACATGCCGGCCAGCTGTTGGCCGTCAAAATCTACTTCGCCGTGCATTCCCAAAACGAATTCGCCCGATCCCCCCATGATGATCGGCAGGTTCGGAGCCGCCTTTTTTAAATCGCGGACGGCTTGCAGCGCCGCCCAAAAATCCGCGTCCCCGGCCGAACCGCCGGTATCGAAATTGAGCCCTTCGCAGCCGATGGTATTTAATTTCTTCCCGACAAAGACCAGGTCTTGGCGGAGTTGTTGAGCGGCGGCTTCCTGTACTTCCCGGGCCGCTTTAATCTTTCCCCGGGGAAGAAGCTCGGCCGGATTTTGGTGGGGGCCATCGGGCTGAAAGTACAATCCCATATTGGGTTGGGCACCGTATAAAAACGGGGCGGTGGTCATCATCGAGGCCGTATAATACTCATTCATCTCAAAATTGATGATGGGTTTAACCGGCTTGAAACT
>JBAVYC010000300.1:0-5495 GCA_049698595.1 Desulfobacterales bacterium
GGCAATGAGAGTGACCTTACCGTCACGGATTTTCTGCAGGCCTTTGGGAACGATCCCGAAGTTAAAGCCATCGTTATGTATATCGAAGCCCTTCGCGATGGAAAGCGCTTCATGGAGATCGCCGGGCAAGTAACCAGAACCAAACCGTTGGTGATTTACAAAGCCGGCCGGACTGTCGACAGCGCCCGGGCGGCCCACAGCCACACCGGAGCCCTTGCCGGACAGTGGCAGGTTTACACCGGCCTGCTGCGCCAGGTAGGTGCGGTGGTTTCACCTGCCATGGAGCTGCTGCTGCCCATCGGTCATGCCTTAATAGAACGACCGCCGATGAGAGGCCGTCGGGTGGCGATCATTACGGTGGGGGGATCCTGGGGCGTAGCCCTGACGGATTCTTTATCGGAAGCGGGTTTGTCCGTTCCGAAATTTAGTCCGGGCCTGCAGCAGGAACTGCGATCGCTGGGGATGCCGGATCGCGCCTCGGTCAAAAATCCGCTTGATTTCGGCGCTTCCGGGCAATTTCTGGCCGTTGATTTTCCGCTCTCCCTTGCCCGGGCGATATTGGCTTCAAAAGAAGTCGACGCCTTGGTCCTGCATGGCATTGGCAGACCGGGCATGCATTCGCCGGCGACCCCCGAAGAGTGGAAAATATTTTTGGAAATTGAAAAGCAGCAGGTTAAGGGAATCTGCGCCTTGGAAAAAGAAATGGGCATACCGGTTCTCATCGGTAGCCACTACAACCCCTGGGAAAGCCAGGCCATCAGCGATCTCAACAAACAGGGCATACGGATCTACAATCGGCTCCATGAAATTGCCTGGCTGCTGACGGCAATGCACGAATACGGGATGATTCGAAAAGAGAATAGGTAGCTAATATGTCAGGGAACTTAATATATGCAATATCTCAGCAAATCTCTTTCGCCAAACCGTTTCCAAACGGCCCGATCATATTGATGAGTTCGTCCGTTTCAAACTCAAGATACTCGCGAAGTTCTTTAAACGAATAATTCAGCAGCCGCTTGCAGCATCTTAAGGATTTGGCAGGTTTGCGGGCAAAGTCTTCGGCAACCTTAAAGGCAGCATCTCGCAATTCACTGAAAGCGACGACCTCATCTACCAGACCAAGCTTCAACGCCTCGCTGGCCGAGATATCATCTTCGGACAGCATTATTCGATAGGCCGCGGCGGCTCCTAAAATCTTCGATAGGAAAAAAGCGCCACCGCCTTTGGGCACCAGACCGTATTCAAGACAAGGATTCTGAAAAACCGTATTGTCCGCCACAATCCGGTAGTCACACGCCAGGCTGATATTTAAAAACAAAGGCAGCACGTTGCCACTGTCGGCATGAATGACGATTTGATTTACTTCTTTAATCTTTAAGATGAGATCGTCAATGGCATGAAAAAGCTTATGGACCGCACTGATATCCAATGCCGTTTCAATAACCTGGTCGTAGAATTTGCAATATTCTTCCCTGCCTGCTTTCCTTGGCGAACTCACAATCAGCAGTACCTTGATTGCGTCTCTGCGGGACAGTTGATCCAGATAATCCAGAATCGTACTCTTGGCCACCAGACTGGTTGCCCGAAACATGAGATCATCCTTGAAATTAAGCACCAATACCGAACCGATGATTTCTCCTTTAAAAAAGTCGAAGTCACTCTCCAAATCGATTTTTCTCTTCATTCGATCACCTCCTTTCTAATTACATCCTAATTGTAGAAGAGCGGGTTGATTAAATCAATAAAATCATTTTTCAAAGATTTTACAAGATCGAGTCCTTCGTTGCCGCGGACCGAAAACCCGCAACTGTCCTGGTTTGAAGGGTTTATCCTCGATTCCGATATTCCATCTATAAGGACAATTATTAAACGCTGCAATAATAAATCGCCGACCAGGTTGCAATCTGAATAAAACTGCTTATTTTTTCCAACCACCCCGCCTGCGTAGGAGTGGGTGGTTTTAAAAGCTGCAAACCATATTGAGCAGCCCTACCTAATGCCGGTACGGCAAAATCATGGGGGAAAATAAAATGACAGATCGTTCTCATATTACACTTTACAGTGGCGGACACAAGGGCGCTGAGTCCGAATTTGGAAAGCTTGCCGAGTCTTGGGGCATTCAGGAAGTTAACTTTTCCTTCGAAGGGCACAACACCGAAAGAACCAGAGGAGTGCGGGTATTGAATCCCGCGGAACTGGATAAGGGGGATGTCAGCATGGAGATAGTCTCCACCCGCATGGGCCGGAAATATTCCAAAGCTGATAAAATCCGCAAGGTCATCCAGACCATTTTCCACATGGTCAATAAGGGCTACCAGGTGATAGCGGTCGGTTGGATCCAACCGGACGACACCGTCAAAGGGGGAACCGGTTGGGGCGTCGAGCTGGCAAAACTTTTCAACCGCCCGATTAGTGTGTATGACCAGGAGCGCAAGGGGTGGTTTTCATGGAAGGATAACGGGTGGGTTGCCGATACTCCGGTAATCTCAGACAAGACTTTTGTCGGAACCGGAACCAGAAATCTCACCGACGATGGGCGCCGAGAAATTCGCAATCTTTTTGAAAACTCCTTCGGACCCGCGGAGTAACAAGGAATGCTATCAATTTAAATTGAAAAGACAGAGCGAAGCCTCCCCTCCGGCCTGTAAGCCTATGAAGCCTACAGGCTGGAAGCGGGCTCGTAGGGGTTTTAGCGCCTACGCCTCGGAGAGCGATACAACAAATTTTAAATTTTCAATTCCCCGATAAATCGGGATTACCGCTTCGCTGCAACCGGCTTGCCCGGTTTAGGCTTCAATAAGGTCCATATTTTTTAATTCCTGTGCGATCTCAGACAACCCGATTCTTTCAAGGGTTTCCGCCTTTTGCAGACCTGACTCACTATCCCATCCCCGCAGTTCATAGTATTCTTTCCGCATGGTCTCAAAGACATTTCGATCCAAGGTTTTCCCTTTGCGACTGATCACTTCCTCACCCATGCCGGGAATGATAACTTCAGGATTCATAAACACCGATTCGACGGGATCCGTGAAATTGAAATCTTCGGGGCAATCATCTTTTGGGGGCTGCCGGCCTTCGCGCAGAAGAATCGCTCTTTGAAGATTGAATATTCTTTCACCATATCGATTGAGACGGGTTTCATCTGTTTCAATTCCGGTAACGGCGGTGAATATGCGACTTTCCAATCCCGGATCCCCAACGTGGTCCGGTGTATTCCAGGAAACCATCAGCGGCCAGCCGGAATCGCATAGCAGCAGACTATCCTTGACAAAGGTTCGATCCATGATCTTGACTGCTGCCTGGGCCTTGCCTTCATGGGTTGTCAAGTCCCATGCCTGCTCATTTCCCCAAAATTTGGCGGCGGCGGCCCGAAAGACGTCGGAAGATACGGGTGAAGACTTGGGATCGGCCTGATGCATGACCCAGAGTCCGGTCAAGCGACTTATTTCATGGAGCATTGCAATCGGCTGTCTGGGCTCCAGTGCATACAACAATCCGTTCGTAAGGTATTCACGGGCAGAGTACGTCGCACCGTCACCGACACCGGACACTTCATTTGAAAAATGAGCCCTGGCCTCTTCACCGAGCTTCTCCCCGGCTCGAAGAAGACCCTCGGCCAGAATATCGCCGAATCCTTGACGATAGGCAACCATACTGGAAAGGTTTTCAAAAAACTCGAGCGTGCCAAGCTTTGAAATATCAAGCCCGGTATCTTTATCGCTGAGGTATCCCGCCTTATAGCAGGTGTCCAGCCACTGAATGATATTGTACATTTCCATGGTACAGATCGACAGATCGTTGCAAATCCCGGTCGCCGCAACAGCCGTTTCGGCAGACTCTCCCGATCTGCCCATTACCCAGGGAAAATAAACGAACATGGCTTGACATTTTCTGACATAATCCTTCCCGGATGCGGCCCGCAATGTATTGCGCATGATGCAGTCAAGGCCGCATTGATAACAGGATGCCTTGCCGGTGCGACGAACCTGTTCTTCAGGAAAAGGAATAAAAAGAGGGGCGCGCTGGTTAAGATGAATGGCCAATTGGCTGAGCGCTTTCAATTCCCCGGGATCAGCCACCAATGAATTTCCGGTGCCCGATACCGCAACAGCCTTGAGATTTTTTGATCCCATCACGGCCCCGAACCCGCCGGTGGCGCTACCCTCGTTATCTGTCATCAGGTTGGCACTGCGGCACATATTTTCACCGGCCACACCGGTCGTTATATATCGAACGTTTTTTCCGTGGGTTTGTTTTAAAATATCCCCAACAGCATAAACACCCTTGCTCCAGATCATGGACGCATTTAAGATTTTGACTTTTCCATCATTGATCCAGAGATAAACCGGTTTCTGAGATCGTCCTGAAATGACAATCCCGTCGTAACCGGCTCTTTTCAGGTAGGGCCCGAAAAATCCACCGAGGTTCCCGTAACAAAACCCCTCCGGCAACAGCATCGGCGACTTTCCGGCAACGACGAAGCGCGAAGCTCCCTGGGCGCCGGTAGCCCCGAGAGGCCCGCTCATAAAAATCAGGTAATTCTCGGGATCAAATGCAGTTAGTTGAGATTCGACTTCATCCCAATAAATTTTAGTGGCAATCCCACGTCCGCCCAGAAACCGGTCTGCGTAGCTCATGGTTTCCAGTTCACAAACTCTTGAATCCGTAAGATCGACTTTGAGTATCTTGCCACACCACCCGTAGACATTCTGAGTCATTTTCTCCTCCTGATATGGTGTTAATTGCCGCATTGGTCAGCCTTCCCAGTCGGTTAATCATGTTGTGAATTTATTAATTAAAAAAAAATTAAAAATCACCGGCCTATTTCACTATAAAACTCACTGCCGGTGTTTCTTTAAAGTATCCTGAATTTGCCGGCCACATACGGGCCCTGACCGAATGCACCCCCCGCTGCAACGGCCACAAATATTCACTTATAGTGGTAGAGCCCACCAGCCGGTCATCGACATACCAGTCAACCGGCGTGCTTTGCGGCAGGTTGGCCAGCCTGAAAACAAACGCCTCGCGATCATCCGCAATCCGGGGATCCATGGCCAGTTGCATACCCTGGGTCGGATGCCGCAGATAAACCGGTTTCGCATCCTGCGTCGCCACGGTTTTTGTTTTGGGTTCGTTTCCGGGCACAAACCATTCAGTCAGACTGTTGCAATGCCCGTCGGCCTTCAACCCGCTGTCCCGGCAGATCTCGGCTTGTATCAGTCGCGGGCTGAGATACAACGGGCGCGTTTCCTGATGGCGATTGAGCTCGGCCAATACCGAACGTAAGACCAGGGCCGGTCCGTTGGCGCCGGTGACACCGTCGGTGGCCTCATGATCCAGGTTGCCGACCCAGACACCCACCGTAAACCCGTGATTAAATCCAACCGCCCAGGCATCCCGATAGTCACTGGAGGTTCCGGTCTTAACCGCGGTTTGGACCGGAAACCGCAACAGGCTGCCGTCACCGAACTCCAGCCGGCGAGCTTCCGGATCCG
>JBAVYC010000301.1:0-2975 GCA_049698595.1 Desulfobacterales bacterium
ATCTTATCGATTATAGGCGATCCAGACAATCTAGTAGACTTTAGAGATCTGTCAAAATCTTTTCTACAATTATTTTTATTTAGCTAGAATTACTTATAAAGGGGAAAGCCGATGTTTGAAATGATACATAGTGGTGGGACTTTTATGTACGTGATTGTGGGCGTATCGGTCATGTCTTTTGCACTTTTTTTTGAGCGCGCAGGATATTTATATTTAAAGCTGAAACTAAATATGGACAAGGCAGCCCAGAAAATTATGATTCATCTGGAAAACTCAAATTTCCGGGCCGCCATCGAAGAATGCAGCCGAATTGAGAAGCATCCTTTAGGACGTATTCTAAAGGCCGGTCTGCTCAAATCAGATAAAAAAGACAAGGATATCGAGCGTGCCTTGGAAGAAAAAATAATGAACGAAATTCCTCGGATAAAGGCCAAAATTAATTACTTGACACTGTTTGCAAACATTTCGACGCTTTTGGGTTTGCTCGGTACCATCATGGGATTAATCACCTCTTTTAAGAGCGTTTCGAGTGCTTCCGATGCCGCCAAACAGGAAATGTTGGCCAGCGGTATCTCGATGGCGATGTTGACTACCGCCGCCGGTTTGATTGTGGCGATACCCTGTTTGGTGGGCTTCTACATTTTAAATAATCGGGGTGAGTTTTTAATCGAACAATTCGAGCAAAAAGCGATGGGTCTGGCGAACGCCCTGTCGACTTTAAAAAGTAGCGGGAGATCGTGATGTCCATCCTTAGAAAAGGTCGCAGAAATTTTGAAGAGGACACGGAACTGAATATGATCCCGATTATGAATATCTTTCTGGTGATTATTCCGTTTTTACTGACGTCGGTGAGTTTTTTTCATATCAAGGCCATCAGCACCTCAGTGCCGGTTATGGCGGACAGCACGCAAGTGTCGGCAGTTCCGGAAAAAACAAAAATGACGGTGATCGTCGAAATGCTGAAGGGCGAAATGCGCTTATCTGCGACTGCCGAAGAATTGGAAATGGAAAAGTTGGCGCAATTCGAACAGGTCATAAAACTTCAAACAACCGGGGTCTACCCGTTAATTAAACTCAATGAATATTTGCAGTCCGTTAAACGAACCTATCCGGCCAGCGACACCTTAATTTTAATACCGGATGAAGCGGTAAGATATGATTCTATTATTCAAGCGATGGACGCTGCAAGAAATTTCAATGAACAACCCTTGTTTCCGAATGTCGTTTTATCCGGTTCGCTAGGTTAGGAGGAAAACATGCCTTTTGGAAATCTAAGGGCGCGCAATAAAAAACTGGTGCCGCCGAAATTAATGATCACTTCCATGATGGATATGTTCACCATTATTTTAATTTTTTTACTTTTTCAATTTTCTGAAAAGCCTGAAAATATTCATATGCTGGAAGATATTGAACTGCCGCAATCCACGGCCAAAATGGATCATACAGAAACGATCAAGTTGGTACTTACCCAAAAAGGCCTGCATATCAACAATGATTTAATTGCAGGGGTAAGAAAGGGCAAGGTTATTGGACTCGACCCCCAAAACCCCAAAGCTTCGGTACTTTACCAGTTGCTTGAAAAGGAATACGCGAAAACGGTTCAGAAATCTGATGCGAAGCAACCAAAGGAACATATTCTGCTTCTCTGCGATAAACGACATTCTTTCAAAACCATTAACGACATTGTAAAAACCGCTGCTTTGGCTGGGTACCCCAATTTTCAGTTCGGCGTGCTCAAGGAATAGCCTGTAAGCTGGGAGGAATACGATGAAAAAAGCATGGAAAATATTCATTTTAAGTGGATTAGTGTGTCTTTTGGTTGTTACCGGTAAAACCGGCCAAGGCTGGACCCAAAGTCAAAATGAAAAAAAATCCGGATCAACCGGACTTCAACAGCGCATCGATTTCGGCAATTCCTATATCATGGGACAAAGCATTAAATCAGGCGCTGTTTACCTGCTGCATCGTAAGCAAAGTGATATAAAAAGTATGTTGCAGTATCGCGAAGACTACCGTCGAGAAATTTTGGAAGATTTTAGTATCCAGGAGGAAATAATTCAAAATGCTCAGCTAAAAACACAGGATCCAGGGGTGTTTCAAAAGCCCGCTATCAGCAAATAGCGAAACTACGAAATCCGGATGATTTTTCTAAGCGAATAGGAGAACAGGCGTGAGGGCTTTATCCCAAATTGAAACAACCGAAATAGATCGGATCGGCAGCGAGAACACCCAAGCATTTGTGGCAGATGGCGTAAGCCTCTCTAATTTTGCTGCTGTTGTAAGTGTCTATCGGGGTTCAAACTGCATTTTTGAAAAGAATTTTACTAGATCGCGTCTATCGATCGGCCGAAGCCTTCAATGCGATATCGTGTTGCAGGACAGCGGTATTTCCAGACATCACTTAGATATCTATATTGAAAATCAAAAAATTTTTATTTTTACAGGGCCGGACAAAAAAGCAGTATTAATAAACGGCCGGGCAGTGAAGGCGGCCTTGATCGATCCTGACGATACCGTTGAACTTGGACCCTACACTATTAAGGTTATAAGCAGGTCCGGAAGAGACGCCCCGCAATTCGGAGAAGATTTACGGTACCAGGTTGTATTTGAAGGAAAACTGAAAGAGGGACAACCGCCTGATCTGGTCGCCCAAAACTTAAAAAAATGGCTGAAACACGATGACCGGCAGACAGTCGCTTTTATTTCCGGCAACCCTGTGGTCATTAAAAAAGATTTAAACCTGCAGGAAGCCATCGAATTCAAGAAGGTTTTTGAAGAATCCGGCGCTGTCGGCCAGGTGCAGGCCATCACCGAATCCAGTGCTACCGATTCTACTGCGCGCAATGGCAAAAAGGTGGCACAGCTCTTCAAAAAGAGCGACCTGGAAACGAAAAACCATCCACCGGCGCCACAACCGGACATTGCGGGGCGCCCATCTGCCGATCCCGTAATATTTCCCGTATCTACCTCGGATG
>JBAVYC010000302.1:0-2548 GCA_049698595.1 Desulfobacterales bacterium
ACCTATACCGGGGAAAAATTGACAATAACCAAAGAGTTTCTGGACGGTATCGAAAGTCGACTGCTGGGGACCAAGACGGATGGTGCCCAGCGCGAGGCATTTCGAGCGGCGTCTCAAAAAGAATACAACACCAAAACGTTAACCCAGGAGATCATGGTGGAAGAGCTGCACATTACGGCAACGAAGATTTTCCAATCCATGCACGACCGCTATGTGTATAATCTAAAGGAAAAAGTGCTGGACCCGTTTCTGGATAATGAAAATTTCCGCAGGGCTATTAAAGACTACAATAAGGAGGAATTTAAAACGTATGACAAGCGCATCAGAGATGATGTAAGCTATTTGATTGATAATTTATGCCGAAAATACCGTTATATGGAGCAAGGCGCAAAAGAAGTTTGCACATATGTTATTGACAGTGATCTGGCGCAAAAATTTTCTAATCCGTAATCCTTAAAGCCGGACATCGATATTAAATCCCCGCAATGCTCAATTCGGCCGTGTTGTTCCTGCATTCATCTGGGCTTTCAGACAATCACAGTATTCATCAAAAATATAATACATACATCGTTCGGCAAAGCGAGATTTTTCATAAAAGCTGCAGCTGATCTGTGTATTCTGATTGCCTGCCGTGCAAATCGACATTTCTTCTTGCTTACAAAAATTGTTTTCCAGATAAGACATTACCATCACCTCTCCATGTCCGCATTTTCTTCCTGTTGACCGGTTCACAAAACTTTTCCATATGTTTTATAAATATTGGAAACAGATATCAAAAAAACTGCCGGCGAGAATGTCTTGTGTCTTTTTCAATCCAGACTGGAATGTGTTGCTATGGTTATTATCGGCCGGAAAGAAAATTTTCTTTAATGGAATTATAAAGATTAACAGCATTATTTATGCCAGACTTGAGGCATAGTCATAGTTAAAGGGGTTTCAGCGAATTCTATCGTTTCTGCAGGTGCAACCGGCCCTGGACACATAAAAAATTAGTAACAGGCCAGCGGCGCCGCTTGTATGAAACTACATTTCACAAGTTGGCGTTGGTTCCATCCTGGGCCACCTTAGCTTTGTAGGTTGGGTAGAGCCTACACCAGGCTTTGTTGGGTTTCGTTGCACTCAACCCAACCTACATTTTGCCGGTGTTATTGCCAAATACGAAACCCAACAACGGCCGATTTCGCAACCGAGCCTCAAAAGTTTCTATTTCGATTAAACTGGCCTCTTTTAGACCAACGGCTGGCCTGAAACCTGAAATCAATTAACCGAGTTGCGATTTGGATTTATCTGCTTATCTTAACAATAAATTGAATCGGAGGGGCAATTCTTATTTAAAGCTTCAAGATAGGGGTTTTTGAGATAGTCATAGTAAGGTATCGGAGGTCAAACCGGGTTTTGTTATGATCAGAGAAAAAGAAATATGGCTGGATGATGTAAACCGAAAAGGACAGCTGGATAAAAATGCAACCACTGCCAAAACCACCTTTTTCGGATTTCAGCGGGTGCCCCGCGAGGGGAAAACCGATCGGGTTTTGCAACATTTTAATTCGGTAGCTCAAAACTACGATTTTATGAACACGTTGTTGAGCTTCGGAATTCATCATCTCTGGAAACGCATCGCCATCCGGATGTTAGATTTGGCTCCAGGTGATAATGTCCTTGATGTCTGTGGCGGCACCGGCGACCTGGCCATTTTGGCTGCTCAACATATTGACCCTGACGGCCGCGTCATCGTTTACGATATTAACCGTGCCATGATCCGGGCGGGTTTTCATAAAGTTGCTCACAAAGATATTGAAAACCGGATACGATATGTTCAGGGCAATGCCGAAAGCATATCTTTCCCCGACCGGCACTTTGAAGCGGTCACGGTTGGATTCGGCATCCGCAATGTCACCAACATGAAAAGAGGATTTTCAGAGATGTACCGGGTGTTAAAGCCGGGCGGGAAAATGATGTGCCTGGAATTCTCGAAACCGACATTTCTGCCGTTTCGGCGAGTATATGATTTTTATTCTTTTTACATTATGCCCTTTATGGGCGAGCTGATTGCCGGTTCGCGCAAAGCTTACACCCATCTTCCCGAATCCATCCGCATGTTTCCCATGCCCGATGAGCTCTCGGCGTTGCTGAAAGAAATTGGTTTCTCCCACATTATCCACAAAAAACTCACCAACGGAATTGCGGTGATCCATCTGGCTGTCAAGTAGCAAGCCAGTGCTGCTGCCAGCCTGAAAAACGGCTAGTTGTATCGAAAAAGAAGAGGAATGGATTCTTATCTTTAAAGAAACAATTGGACAGGATCTACAGGATCATCAGGATAGAGCGGCCTTCGGCCGAAGGCATCTCGCCGCAGGCGAAAAAAATCCCGTCAATCCTGTAAATCCTGTCTAAAAAAATAAAAATCGAATCCATTCCTCATCTTTTTTAGGCCGTTATCTCGGAAAACCGAAGAACCCGATCGATGTATTGGATTGTTTCCTGGTAAGGCACATTGCCCGCAAATTTTCTCACGGTTCCGGGCCCCGCATTATACGCTGCCAGGGCC
>JBAVYC010000303.1:0-3850 GCA_049698595.1 Desulfobacterales bacterium
AAGTAAAATGAATATCCCAAATCACCTCGGGCGACTTTGCCGAGATATACCAGCAGCTGCTCGCTGATCGGTTTATCCAACCCATAGGTCGCCCGGATCTCAGCTAGAATTTCCTCGGTAGCGCCGCCCATTTCACCGGCAATCACATCCGCCGGATCGCCCGGCGCAAGATGAATGAGCATAAAATTTAGCACCAGTACCGCTATCAACAGGATACAGGCGTAAACGACCCGTCTGATAAATGTGGTTAAAAGCCTCATGTCCGTTCCTCAACCGATCATTTTGTCGGCAGTTTCACCCAATACATTTCATCATTGGGTGACAACCCGCCCCATATCGTATTGTTCACGTTGCGTAAATTTTTATCATAGGCAACGTAGGTTGGAAGCACATTGATAAAATAGATGGGGATGTCCTCCACCACAATCTTTTGAAATTCTGCATATAACGCCTTTCGCTTCGCCACATCACTCTCGACAGCAGCCTGGGCTAAAATCTCATCAACTTTGGGGTTGCTGTAATTCTGGGTATTCGACCAGATAACCCCCTGACGGATATTACTACTCAAATAGGTTCGATGAACGCCGATTACTGGATCCGACCAATTGTAAACAATATCCATGGTCATATCAAAATCCCAAGTGGATACCCGTTTGGCCCAGGTCGGAAAATCAGGGGACGCGCGAACCACGACCTCAATACCCACTTTTTTCAACTGGGATTTGAGGTACTCTGCAATGTTTTTCTGCTGTTCAGGTAAAAACGGCATAGAATCAACGGTTAGCGAGAAGCGTTTACCATCAGATTTCGGATAGCCGGCCTCATCCAGCAGATTGTTGGCTTTTTCCAGATTAACATCATAGCGTTCTACCGCAGAGGAATAGAACGGGCTGTTAGGCACAATCGGACCAGTGGCGTCTTTGGAAAGGCCGAAGTGCATTCGCTTTACGATGAAATCGCGGTCAATGGCGTAACCAATTGCCTGTCGAACCCGCTTGTCATTCAAAGGTTTTTGCTTGAGGTTAAACGCCAGCCAGTTTATCGGACCGATTGCGGGCGCGCTGGGTTCAACTTTTAAATGGTCCTGCTTTTGAAGTCGCTTGATGTCACGGGCGGAAATCACCGTGGCTTCAAAGTGAGTTTCCTTTGCCTCTGCCGCCATGACGCGTCCAACCGGATCCATGATATACCTGTAGACGATCCGATCAAGATATGGGCGCCCCTTGATAAAGTAATTTTCGTTGCGTGCCAGGATTGCATGCTCGGAAGTTTTGTATTCAACAAATTTAAATGGCCCGGAGCCGATGGGCTTTAAATTCATGGGATGGGTCTTGATATCCTGGCCGTCACCATAAACATGTTTGGGTAATATTGGACAAAGCGGCGGTGACATGGCCAGAAGAATGGCGGGGTGCGGCTGGGATAATCTGAGAACTGCGGTATGCGGATCGGGTGTCTCGATTTTCTCCACCGGTGCAAACATGGTTGTAAACGGATGATTTTCCTTGATGGTCATAATGGAAAACGCCACATCCTCTGAGGTAACGGGTTTGCCATCGTGAAACGTGGCGCCTTTCACCAGATTCAGGGTAACTGTCAACCCGTCGTCGGAGATTTTCCAACTCTCTGCCAGATACGGTTGCGGATTCCATTTATCATCAAAGCGGATGGGACTGGCAAAGATCTGGGTAGACAACATTGCGGTGGCATTTCCCGACTGGACTGCGCCGTTAAAATGTCGCGGCACCTGACCGGCAGAGACGATCAGGGTACCCCCGGGTTTGCCTTCAGCCAGCGATAGATTGGTCATGTATAATCCAGCGGCTGCGACCAAGGCCAATATAAAAAAGACTATTTTCAACTGTTTCATAAACAATACCCCCTTAGCTATATACAGATTATCTATATAGCTTCTTGCTTCATTAGTATAATTATTTATCCCAGTAGACCGCATGCATCGGTGACATGGATCCCCAGATGGTGGTATTCACGTTTTTCAGTTGCTGGTCGTAAGCTATGTGAAAGGGCGGTACATTGATGTAGGCAATCGGCGCATCATCCACCACAATCTTCTGAAACTCGGCGTAAAGCGCTTTACGCTTGGCCAGGTCGGTCTCGACCGCGGCTTGCGCCAGTAGCTCGTCTACTTTGGGATTGACATAATTCTGGGTATTCGACCAGATGACCCCCTTGCGGATATTGCTGCTCAAATAGGTGCGATGGACGCCGATGACCGGATCGCCCCAGTTCCAGACGCTGTCCATGGTCAAATCAAAATCCCAGCCCGAAATGAGCTTGGCCCAGCTCGGAAAATCCGGTGACTGGCGGATTTTAATATCGATCCCGATCTTTTTTAAGCTGGGTCTGAGGTACTCCGCCAGGTTCTTTTGCTGCTCGACAGGACCGGGCGTGTAATCCATTGTCAGGGAAAACCGCATGCCGTCGGATTTTTTAGGATAGCCGGCCTCATCCAGCAAGGCGTTGGCCTTTTCCAGATTTACCTTGTAGGGCTCCACCGCTGCGCTATAGTAGGGGCTGGCAGGCACGATCGGACCGGTGGAAATTTTGGAAATGCCGAGATGCAGTCGATTGACGATAAAGTCGCGGTCGATGGCATAGGAAATGGCCTGACGAACGCGCTTATCATTCAAGGGTTTGCGTTGCAGATTAAAGGCTAGCCAATTGTTCGGTCCGACCGCCTCACCCATTTCCTCTACTTTTATGTGCTTTAGTTTCTCGTACCGACGAATATCACGCGCAGCATTAACAAAAATATCCATACTGACTTCTTTTTGTTCCAGGGCCGTCAGCCGGTTGACCGAATCCGGGATGATCTTCAGAATAAAGCGATCAAGCTTGGGAACCCCCAAAAAGAAGTTATCGTAACGTTCCAGGATCAGATGCTCACTGGGCTTATATTCAACAAACTTGAACGGACCGGAGCCCACCGGCTTCATGTTCATCGGATGGGTCTTGATATCCTGGCCGTCGCCGAATATATGCTTGGGAATGATAGGACATAAAGGCTGGGACATGGCCAGCAGGATGGCCGGATGGGGCTGTGACAACCGCAGGATGGCCGTATGCGCATCCGGGGTGTCCACTTTTTCGACCGGTCCCATCATGGTCTTAAAGGGATGATTTTTCTTGATGGTCATAATCGAAAAGGCGACATCCTCCGAGGTGATCGGTTTGCCGTCGTGAAAGGTGGCGCCCTCAACCAGATTCAGGGTCACGGATAGACCGTCATCGGAAATTTTCCAGCTTTTCGCCAGATAGGGCTGCGGCTGCCACTTGTCGTCGAACATGAGCGGTGTGGCAAACAACTGGCTGGCACTGAACATGGTGGCAATTCCCGACTGTACCGCGCCATTGAAATGACGCGGTGCGTGGTTGATTACCGCCACCAGTGTTCCCCCCTTCTTATCATCCGCGGTGACGGCACTTGGTAAGGAAAATAAAATAGCGACGACCATTAACATTGTAAGTACGAAGATGCCCGACCGTTTCATTTTGAGTCTCTCCTTTCTGAGGTTGGAAAAAAAATTGTTATCTGGTTCTCCTTATACAGTGTAAAAATTTTAACAGGTACTCAGCCGCATCCCTCCTTTCCCGATAAGATAAAATTAGATGTATGAATGAATAGTTGACCGAACCCGAACAACCGGAAATAACAAATTACAACCACCAAATTATTTTTTATTGCTCGTGGGAGCGGCTTCCAGCCGCGAAAATAAGTCGCTCTATCGCCATAATCGCGGCTGGAAGCCGCTCCCACAATCAAAATCGCATAAACCACAATTATTAAATCATAATTAGGCTATAATATAGTTTTTTTTTAGATCAGATC
>JBAVYC010000304.1:0-1606 GCA_049698595.1 Desulfobacterales bacterium
CTTTTTAGTTTCATATCAGTTAATATAGGCGGTGGGAGCGGCTTTCCAGCCGCGATTGCCCGGATCCACCAAGCATTCATGAAAGCTTAAAGGGCGCTGAATTTACGTGGTTTTACACGAGCATCGCCTCTGGCCGCGAGCGTCCAGCCTGTTCAGGCTAAATAAAAATTAAAATTCGGGGCGTAGCCCCGAATTTTATACGGGAGAATATACATGCACGATGTCATCGTTATCGGAGGAGGCGCCGGTGGTTATGCCGCCGCCATTCGTTCCGCCCAACTGGGCGCCAGAGTCGCTTTAGTGGAAGCAGGCCAGTTGGGTGGAATCTGCGTCAACCGGGGATGCATTCCCACCAAAGCATGGTTGAAAGCGGTTGAAACGATTCGGTGCATTAGAGCGGGTGAGACGTTTGGCGTAAAGGCAGCAGTTGAAAAAATCGACTTTGACACGATTCTTGAGAACAAAAAAAGCTGTAGTGAAAAAATCCGGTTGGGTATGGAAGGCCTGCTGAAAAACAACGGTATCCAGGTTATCAAAGGCCACGCCACCTTTAAGAATCCGACTGAGATTGGCATCGACGGTACGCTGTACCCTTCCAGGAACTTCGTTATCGCCAGCGGTGGATACACTCAGACACCCGACATCAAAGGCCTGCCGAACGCATTGCTGACCACCGACCAGATCCTTGACATGCAAAAGGTGCCCGCCTCCGTTCTGGTTTACGGCGCTGATACCATCGCCGTCGAGATGGCTACCCTCCTGAATACGTTCGGCAGCAACGTTTATATTGCCACCGAAAATCGATTCGTTTTGCCCGCTGAAGATCACGATTCCGGTCAACGCTTGGGACAGGCCTTAAGTAATGACGGCATTGAAATCATTGCCCGCTCGACGCTCACATCGGTTAAAACTTCCAAAAATGGGTTTGTCTGCGAGCTTGCCGGCAAAAAAAAGGCCAGGACAGTCGCGGTCGAACGCGTTCTGGCCGGCATCCGTATGCCGAATCCCGCCAATCTGGATCTGGATCAGGCCGGAATCAGGCTAAACGATGACGGCAGTATCCATGTAGACGACTATTTGCGCACAACCACCCGCAACATTTATGCCATCGGTGATGTCACCGGCGGCTCCATGCAAAGTCATGCTGCATCCGCCATGGCGGTGAAAGCCTCTGAAAACGCCCTGGGTGCCAAAACCAAGTTTCCCTTTGATTTAGTACCCCACGGCACCTGGACTTTTCCTGAAGTGGCCTCCGTCGGGCTCACGGAAGAGCAGGCGGAAAATAAGGATCTGGATATTGACGTCGGCTATTTCCCCTATTCCATCAACGGTTATGCGATCGCTAGAAATGAAACGTTTGGGGCGGTAAAAATCATCACGGATGCCGAATACCGGATAATTTACGGTGTGCATATTGTCGGTCCCCACGCCACGGAATTAATCGGTGAAGCCGTGTTGGCGATGCAGCTCGAATATACGACGGATGAACTGGCGGCCAGTATTCGCATTCATCCCACCTTTTCAGAGGCAGTTGTGGATGCTGCGCGGGATGTCGAGAAATGGGCTTTGTACCTGCCCAAAAAGTAACAATTTGACCGGCGATTTG
>JBAVYC010000305.1:0-5671 GCA_049698595.1 Desulfobacterales bacterium
GAACAGGCTTATCCGGGTCAGAGGAGCGATGACATGGCCACCATCGACGAACAAATACTGAGAACTACCAAAGAAATCGTTGTTAAATTTATTGAAAGCGGCAGGATCTCTCCCAGCAGCTTCCACGACACTTTCAAAGACATTTACCACACCGTGGAAAAAACAACCCGGGACTCGATGAAGGCAAGGGGGCGGGCGGATAAGAAAGAATAGGGAAGTGCCCCTGCAACCGATGAACCTCCAACATTCGATATTTAGTGCGCTTCGTCCCAATTGTGTCCATGGGCGATGTTGATTTTAAGCGGTACTTTGAGCTCCCAAACGCCTTCCATAATGTCTTTGACCAGCCGTTTGACCACCTTCAGCTCATCGGGCGGCACCTCAAAAACCAGTTCATCATGCACTGTCAGGAGCATGGCGGATTTTAATTTTTTTTCGTTCAACGCCTGGTTTACCCGAATCATGGCGACTTTGATAAGATCGGCGGCGCTACCCTGGATCGGGGTGTTAATGGCGGTCCTTTCGGCAGCCTGGCGAATGATGTGGTTGCTGCTGTTAATGTCCGTCAAAATGCGGATGCGCCCGAGGAGGGTGCTCGTTTGTTGTGTATCGCGGGCCTCGGCAATGGTCTGCTCCAGAAATCGCTTCACACCGCTGTATCTGTCAAAGTACTGATCGATAAAGGTTTGGGCCATCTGGCGGCTGATTTCGAGTTGTTTAGAAAGACCGAAAGCGCTCATACCGTAGATGATACCGAAATTGATGGCCTTCGCCTGCCGCCTGAGTTCGGCGGTCAATACTTCCGCTGTAACTTGAAACACTTCACAGGCAGTGCGGGTGTGGATGTCCTCATCTTCCATAAATGCTTTTATCAGGATGTCATCTCCGGAATAGTGGGCCAGGATGCGCAATTCGACCTGGGAATAATCGGCGGAAACGAGCTGCCAATCCCGGTGAGGTATGAAAGCCCTGCGAATTTTGCGCCCCTCTTGCGTGCGGATGGGAATATTTTGCAGGTTCGGATCCGAACTGCTCAGGCGCCCGGTGGCGGTTACGGTCTGGTTGTATGAAGTGTGAATACGTCCGGTCCGGGGATTAACCAGTTCAATCAAGGCGTCGGTATAGGTGGATTTCAGCTTGGCCAGAGTGCGGTGTTTTAAAATATAGGCCGGCAATTCATGATATTCGGCCAGGGTTGTCAGGACGTTCATATCGGTCGAATAACCGGTTTTCTTTTTGGTCTTTTTTTGAACCGGCAGCCTGAGCTTTTCAAACAATATGCGGCCGAGCTGCTGGGATGAATTGATATTGAATGATTCCCCCGCAAGGCCATATATGCTGCCTTCCAGCGCATCGAGCTGCTGTTTAAAGGATCTGGAGAGTTCATGCAGACGGTTTAGATCCAGGCCCGTTCCCCGCATTTCCATTTGCATCAATACCGGCACCAGAGGCATTTCCACCGAGGCCATCAGTTCAACCAGGCCAAGTTCCTCGAGTTTGGAATTTAATACATCATAGGCCATGAGGGTGATGTCGGCATCCTCGCAGGCGTAGGGTGTGGCTTTGTCCAGGGTGACATGGGAAAACAGGACGGCGTTTTTTCCTTTGCCGGCGACCTGCTCAAAGGTAATGGTTTTATGCCCCAGGAAATCCAGAGCGATCTGATCCAAATTGTGAGCCCGTTTGGACGGGTCCAGCAGATAGGAGGCCAGCATGGTATCAAAGGCAACACCGGCAAGGTTGACGCCATGGCGGGCCAGTACCATCCAGTCATATTTTATGTTCTGTCCGATTTTTTCGATTTCCGGATTTTCCAGCACCGGCCTGAGCCGATCCAAGACAGTTTTGAGATCGAGTTGATCGGGGGCACCGAGATAATTGTGGGCACACGGAATATAGAAAGCTTGGTGGGCGCATACGGCAAATGACAAACCCACCAGATTGGCCCGCATCGGATTGGTTGCAGTGGTTTCCGTATCCAATGCAAACCGTTTGGCGCTTTCAAGGCGTGAAATCAGCTTTTGCAGGCCCGCGACATCCATGATGGCCTGATAGTCTTTGCTACTGAGGTCAGCCTGCTCCGGAAATGCCTGCTGCAATTGTCTGAATTCAAGGTTTTTGAAAAGCTCGGTAAGTTTTTCACGCTTCGGGCCGGTGACTTTGAATTTGGCCGTATCCAAGGGTACCGGTACCCTGGTGTTGATGGTGACGAGCTTACGGCTTAAAAAAGCCTGGTCTTTGAAGTTTTCAAGGTTCTCACGCTGTTTTGTTTTAGTGATGGTGTCAAGTTTTTCGTATATCTGTTGGATGCTGCCGTAGGATTTAACCAGGGAAAGGGCCGTCTTTTGACCGATGCCCGGGACGCCCGGAATGTTATCGGCCGTATCGCCCGAAAGTCCCTGAACATCGATCATCTGAAGTGGCTCAATCCCGAATTTTTCCTTGAATGATTGAAGACCAATGATACTATCCTTCATGGGGTCCCAAATAGCGATTTTGTCGGTGACCAGCTGCATAAAATCCTTGTCGCCGGTGACGATAACAACCGCATACCCATCCTCTTCGGCCAGGCGCGCTGCGGTCCCGATGAGATCGTCAGCTTCAAATCCCGTCATCTCTATGATCGGCAGATTGAATGCCGCGCTAACCTCTTTGATATAAGGCAGCTGAACCGCCATGTCTTCCGGCATGGGAGGTCGGTTGGCTTTGTAATCTTTATACATTTCATGACGAAAGGTGGGCCCCTTGGCATCAAAAAACATGGCAACGTATTGCGGGGAACGATCTTTCATGAGCTTCATGAGCATGCGGGTAAACCCAAATATTGCATTGGTCGGCAGTCCTCTGGAATTGGAGAGCCGCCGGATGGCATGGTAGGCGCGATAAATATAGGCCGTACCGTCAATGAGATAGATGGTCTTTTCTTTTTCCATTTGGGACCTTATCGGGTTTTATCTGATAAAATACTGTAAGGAATGTAAGGTTTCAGCCCGCCCTGGTGTGATATGACCGTTTTCTGCTGTTCGTTGTCTATAATGCTAACAATGTCTTATCGTCCAGATTCATGCAAAGTTAGGTCTGGGCCAGGGGTGTCAGTGTTCGGGTTTCAATAATAAAAAATTTCCGGTTTATCCGGGATAGGATCCAAAAGCCACGCACCCGTCTTCTCAGATTGACATACATTGCCGCCTGCATTAATGTTTCCAGTGTGTATACCAGCTAAACGATAAAACGACAACCATGAAAGATGCGGAAATACGATCTGCCTATCGACGAAAATATCGTAAACAGGGCCGCCATGTTTGCCACTGCTGCGGTGGGGAATTTCCCTTTTGCTGGCAGTGCCGGTGCGGATTCAGTATTTGCCAGGACTGTATGGAAGACAATATATGGGGGATGTCCTGCAATGCGATCACCTGGCAATGCCCGGACTGTGGGGGACAGAACGGATTCGGCAATCAGTGAGGGTCCAACGCTTTGCGGGAGTGCAGAATACGAGCAGCGTCTTGCAAATATTCGGATTTAGTAGATTGCGTAATTTGAATATTGTCACAGAACTCACGAATCAACGGGTTAGATTTGATGTGAACCCTGAACCTCTGAACGGTATTTATTTATCAGTTTCTGACAGCAGTATTCTTAAAACGTCTTCTTTACCCACGATCCCCACGAGCCTGCCGCTATCGACAACCGGCAACGTATGATAATTTTTCTCCACCATGAGGAAGGCAACTTTTTCAATGTCGGTGTCTGAGTCGACGGTAATCGGGTCGGGGGTCATGGCGTTCTTCACGGTTGTGGCCGCTATTTTCTCGACCTCTTTGTCCAGGCGGTTTAAGAGGGTCAGCGGGATATAGCCATCCAGAAGCGTAAACAGTGAGGGGATGGGGATGCTTTTTTGTTGGGCGATGAGATCACTCTGACAGATGATTCCCACTAATTCGCCGGTTTTATTGATAACGGGGACCCCGTTGATCCGCTCTGACAGGAGCAGTTTCGCCGCTTGGGTGATTTCCGTTTCGGGGGAAACGGTCTTGACGTTCCTGGTCATGATATCCTTAACTTTTAGCATGATACCACCTTTATCTCAAATAGAGCTTTAACCATCGATATGCAACGAGTAAGATAATTCTAACATACAGTATCGAGCATCGCATATCAAGGATCTATGCGTTGCGGTTTCCGTATCGATCATCGTTCACTTTTTAACGAAATCTGAGTTTACGGGTCAGACAAGAATTGACCTTCAGGCCGGAAAAGGACAGATGCCATGTCAGATAAGCTGATTACCATTGAAAATCAAGTCGGGCTTCATCAAGCATTTTTTCAACGAATCATGCGAATGGTTCCCGATCGCGATAAAAATGATACGAATCTTCAGCGATTGCTGGCCTTTCGCCTGAGAATTGATGGAGAGGCCGCTTTGAGTGAATACTTGATTCACAAAATCAAAGAGACCATCCAATGTGCCTACACCGGTAAACTGTATGATTTTCTCAAAGATGATGTGATCGAAAAAGCTTGCGATATGGATGAAGAAGAAACAGACCCCGAGGCTCCGGGAGCCGCGTGAACCGGTGTTTTCCCTCTACTATGCCCTGATCGACAAAATTGAAGTTTGCAACCCGTACCCGTAATTGACCGACTTAGATCTCATTCTAACTTTTTTGCCAAAAGTTCCGCAACGAGTTTGTCCAGCTCCGGTAATTCGATGGGTTTTTCCAAAACGATATCCGCATGGGCCTCGGTGGCCAGGGCACCCGGGTGTTCACCCCAGCCGGTGATGGCGATGACGGGTATCCCCGGATATTTCTTTTTAATGATGGAAATCACACCGACGCCGCTGATATAAGGCATGACTAGATCGGTGATGACGAGGTCAAATCCCTCCTCTTCAGTCTCAAACAACTTCAACCCTTCCATGCCGTCCGGTGCGGTAAACACGTCATAGTTTTGGCTGAAAAAGTGCTGCAGCCCGGCTACGGTTTCTACACTGTCATCAATAACGAGCAGACGATTTTTTTTTCCCATATTTTCCTCTCCGCATTGTTTTTCTTGTTTTTAATCATATCCTGTTAGAGCAGATAGAGCAAGGGTATATATTGAATCTATCATCGAAATTCGAGCAATAAAAGAGCAGCCTATCTCAAATTATCAATTTTTGTATTGTTTCCATATTTTCTGATCTGGGAGTTAAGAATACCCGGACACGGATCAATCGGCTTTGCTCTTTGCCAGGCTTTTAATTCCTTTGGCGGCGGAAAACTACTTGACAACCAACCGGGGAATATTTAAATTCCTGTTTTGAGAATATTCTCATAAAGGAGTCTTGATGGTAAGACCACAAAAAGACCGTATGGTCGCTTTTAATCCTGAGATCAGCTATTTCAAACCCCGGGGCATTCCCATGATCGATCTGGAGGAAGTTTGCCTCACTGTTGATCAGCGTGAGGCCATTCGATTGTCCGATCTGCTGGGGATGTCCCATGAAGATGCCGGTCGCCGCATGGGCGTTTCCCGTGCAACCTTTGGCCGGATCATTCAACGGGCCCGAAATGCGGTCGCCGATGCACTGATTAACGGCAAAGCCATCAACGTCGAAGGCGGCAACTACCGAATTATCAACAAGGCGCGACTGTTTCACTGCACCCACTGCAATCTTGAGTGGGAA
>JBAVYC010000306.1:0-8249 GCA_049698595.1 Desulfobacterales bacterium
CCCCTGGTGATCGTAACCCGCAGGAATTTTTACGCTATTAAAGGGCGTTATGATATCGAAGGCCGGAAGATCGCCCTGGTAAAAGGTTATGCCAGCCATGAGAAAATTGTGAAGGATTTCCCTAAAATCGAGCCGTTCTGGTATTCCAAACCTTTGTATGCCCTCAGATCCGTCTCGCTCGGCAAAACGGACGGCTATATCGGCTCCGAAGGGACTTCCTCGTATTTAATGGGCAAACACACGATTACCAATCTCAAAGTCGCCGCGATATTCGATGACAGCCTGGATGGACAGCGTTTGGCGGTGCGCAATGACTGGCCTGAGCTGGCGCAAATTCTCGATAAAGCCCTGGATACGATTTCTGAAAGCGAGCGTCTTAAAATATTAGCCAAATGGATTCACACAGAACCCGGCCGGGTCCAGCCGAAAAAATTGGTTCTGTCTGAAGCAGAAAAAGCCTGGCTGGCTGAAAATAAAAATATCCGCCTGGGTGTGGATCCGACCTGGCCCCCGTTTGAATTTTTTGATGCTGCCAGGATCTATTCTGGAATCGGTTCGGGTTATGTGCGCCTGCTGAATGATAAATTGAACCTTAACATGACACCCGTGCCGGATATCAGCTGGAATGAAGTTCTGAAAAAAGCCGGCGAAGGGGGTATCGATGTTTTGCCGTGCGTTGCCAAAACCCCGGAGCGGGCGAAGTTTTTGCGCTTCACCAAACCCTACCTGAGTTTCCCGCTGGTCATCGTCACCCGCCAGGATTCTCCCTTTATCAGCGGGGTTCTGGGCTACGACGACGGCAAGCTGGCCGTCGTCAAAGGTTATGCCACTCAGGAGTATTTGGAAAGGGATTATCCGGACCGCCAATTTTTTCTTGCCGATAGTATCGATGAGGCGCTCAGGGCTGTTTCCAAAGGCAAACTGGATGCTTTTGTCGGAAACCTGGCTTCCTTTACCTATGCGACTCAAAAACTGGGGCTGACCAATCTGAAAGTCATGGCGACAACACCTTACCGCCATGAACTGGCTTTCGCCGTTCGAAAGGACTGGCCGCAATTGGTCACGATCCTGGAAAAAAGCCTGGCGGCAATACCCGAGCAGGAAAAAAGCGGTATTAATAATCGATGGATTAATGTGCGCTTTGAGCGCCAATTTGATTGGATCCTGGTATTTAAAATTGTTCTTCCCATTGTTTTGATTGGCGGGATTATTCTGGCCACTTTCATCAAATGGAATAGGACCCTCTCCAAAGAGGTCAGCGAGCGGAAATTGGCCCAGAATGCCCTCAAAGAAAGCCGGGCTGCCGCTCGCGGACTACTCGACGCCACGCGTGAATCTCTATTTCTATTGGACAGCCAAGCCACTATTCTGGCCGCTAACACAACGGCAGCCCAAAGATTTAACAAGGCGCCGGCGGAGATTGCGGGGATGATTTTTTTCGACCTGCTGCCTGAGGCCCTGCGCGAATCGCGCAAATCCTATTTTGACCAGGTGATGCAGACTGGCCAACCGGTGGATTTTGAAGCCGTTCGAGATGACTTTATATTTCAGACACGATTTTATCCGGTTAAAGACAAATCTGATGCCCTGGTGGGGGTCGCCTTATTCGCCCAGGATATCACCGATCAAAAACATGCTGAAGAAGCGCTTCGCGAAAGCGAACGCAATATGCGCATCGTTTTTGAGAATTCGCCGCTGGGCATGATACATTTCAGCAATGACGGCACCATTCTCAACTGCAATGACAATTTTGTTCAATTGATGGGGTCATCACGCGCTAAACTCATCGGTTTTAATACTGTCAGACAAACTAAAAATGAGATGTTACGTTCGGCCTTGCTGGCAGCGCTATCCGGCAAGCGCTCGGAGTATGAAGGGAATTATACGTCCGTCACCGGCGACAAGACGACTCCGCTGAGAATTGTTTTTAACCCCACGGAACCCGACAAATCCTGCTCCGAAGTCATCGCTGCGCTCGAAGATATTTCGGAACGTAAGCGTATGGAAGAGGAATTAATTGAAGCTAAAATTGCGGCTGACGAAGCGAATAAGGCCAAGGGTGATTTTCTGGCCAACATG
This sequence comes from Desulfobacterales bacterium, assembly GCA_049698595.1. Lineage (GTDB taxonomy): Bacteria > Desulfobacterota > Desulfobacteria > Desulfobacterales > JAFDCJ01 > JAFDCJ01. The sequence continues at coordinate 2,080 of JBAVYC010000306.1, forward strand.
AGCCATGAAATCCGCACTCCCATGAATGCCGTCATTGGCATGGCACACCTGGCCTTGAAAACAGACCTGACCTCCAAGCAGAAGGATTATCTCAATAAAATTCAATCCTCAGCGAATTCTCTGCTGGGCATCATCAACGATATTCTCGATTTTTCCAAAATTGAAGCCGGCAAAATGGCTATGGAAGCAGTGGATTTCAACCTGAATGACGTTTTGGACAATCTGGCGAATCTGATTACGGTGAAGACCCAGGAGAAAGAAGACCTTGAAATACTTTTTGCCGTGGCCGGCGAGGTGCCGCGCTATCTGGTGGGCGATCCCCTGCGCCTGGGTCAGATCCTCATCAACCTGGCCAACAATGCCGTCAAATTTACCGAATCCGGCGAAATCGTGGTTTCCAGTGAATTGGTTAAACAAGACCAGGATCAGGTAACCCTGAAGATGTCGGTTAGCGATACCGGGATTGGATTGACCCGGGAGCAGATTTCCAGGCTGTTTCAGTCCTTCACCCAGGCGGATACGTCAACAACCCGTAAATACGGCGGTACTGGATTGGGTTTGACCATCAGCAAACGATTGGTAGAGATGATGGGTGGTCACATCTGGGCCGAAAGCGAATTTGGACAGGGCACCACCTTTAGTTTCACAGCCAAATTTGGCCGGGGCGCTGAAAAAGAGGCAGAAGGTCCTGTGACACCCAAAGACCTTAAGGGAATGAAGGTGTTGGTTGTGGATGACAATGCTACCTCACGGGATATTTTTCAGGAAATGCTGACATCGTTCGCCTTTGATGTGACACTGGCAGCTTCCGGGGAAGAAGGACTGGCCGAGTTTGAAAAAGCCGGAGACAAGCACCCCTTTGAACTGGTAGTTATGGATTGGAAACTGCCGGGTATCGACGGCTTCGAAGCCGCCCGGCGCATCAAGAAACATCTGCAAATCAGCACCGCACCGGCGATTATCATGGTTACCGCCTACGGCCGGGAAGAGATGATGCAACTCAGCGAAGCGCAAGGGCTGGACGGTTTTCTGATCAAGCCGGTCAATCCATCCGTTCTGTTCGACATGATCATGCAAGTCTTCGGCCAAGAGCAAAGCAAGGAACCAGGGATTTTTTATAGGCCGGATCAGAATCGCAAGGCTTTGCAGGCCCTTTACGGGGCAAGCGTACTTCTGGTGGAAGACAATGAGATCAATCAGCAGGTGGCTGAGGAGATTTTATCCGCCGCGGGATTTAAGGTTTCGATTGCCAACAACGGTCTGGAGGCTGTCAACGCAGTTAAGGAAAACGACTATGATGCCGTATTGATGGATGTCCAAATGCCGGTTATGGATGGGTATACGGCCGCAAAAGAAATTCGGAAGTGGGAATTGGGATTGCGGAATGAAAATGGAAAGAATTCCGATTTAAAATCCAAAATTCGAGATCCAAAATCCAAAATCAAAGGCGTTCCAATCATCGCCATGACGGCCCATGCCATGGCAGGCGATCATGAAAAGAGCCTGCAGGCCGGTATGCTCGACCACGTGACCAAACCGATTGATCCCGAGCATCTGTTCGCGACCCTCCTAAAATGGATTCGGCCCCGGGAAGGGCACGCTGAAGCTTCGGTACAGGAAACGGGCATCGCTGATAAGGCGGATAGCCCTGTTGCAGAAACAGCATGTGCGTCTGGGTCAAACGTTCCGGCCGATTGGGAAGAATTTCCGGCAGCCCTGCCGGGATTTGACCTCGATGAAGGATTAAAGCGGTTGCAGGGCAACCATAAGCTTTATAAAAAGTTGCTGCTGAACTTTGCCGGGAGCTATGCCGACGCGACAGAAGATATTCGTCAAGCGCTCGATTCGGCCGACTATAAGAATGCCCACCAGCTCGTTCACAGCCTTAAAGGGGTGGCCGGCAACCTGGCAGCCGGCCGGTTGCAGAAAGCGACCGTTGGATTGGAAAAGCTTGTCAAAAATGCCGATCCCAATGCGCCGCCGGAGCCTGAATCTATCGAGTCCAAGTTGGAGGTGCTCAAAAGTGCACTTGATCAGGCTCTGGGTGCAATTGAAACGCTCAAAACGGTAGATGAAGCAGGTGACTCCGAAAGTTCAGCGGATCTATCCGCCGCCGCGACTGTGGATGTTGACAAAGACTCAATTCGGCGCTTGCGTGAAGCGGCAGAGATGGGAGATGTGACCGGAGTCGTTTCAGTCACGGATAAAATTGCATCACAAACAAATGGCTTCTCAGCCTATAGAACAAAGATCATGCAGCTTGCCGATGATTTTGATTTTGACGGTATCCTCGAGGTGACCGATCAACTGGAGAGTTGATCATTAGCTCTGTCGAAGATGCGTTGTAAACGGCAGGCAAGTAAAAATCCGGGTCCAGAGGGCCCGGCCTTGGTTCACCCCGGCTTCCGGCTCGTAGAGCCTACAGCTCGGAGAGAGGGGTGAAATGGGTGATTAACTTTACCAGCAGTGTTCAGGTGTCAGGTTTCGGGTGTCAGGTGTCAGCAACTGAAGTCGACCCGCTGGGTCGAAGTCGCTCATGAAGTAGACTTTCCTTCATCGGTGTTGGCCTTCAGTTGCAACCCAATCAGTGTTCAGGATTCAGGATTCGATTTTTACTGACACCTGAAACCTGACACCTGAAACCAGGAACAGACTTGACCTATGGCAAAGCCGATCATCTCTGACCTGGCCCTGAGGACCAGGTTTTCGGTTTCGAATAAACAAGGCTTTGGGAAAAGGAGAAGGGCAAATCTAGCAGGCTGGATTCACCCCTCCCAGTTGAGATATCAGTTCCTTGAGTTAAAAATTAAATACTTTCGCATCGGCCATCATATCAATCAGATGGGGGGCGCCATCGAGCAGCATGTTGCGGAAAAACTTTGCCTCGTCAACCTGACGGGCATTTGCACATGGCAGTCAAACCCCGATGGGGATCTCGTTTTCAACTAAGTAAGGAAAGTAATCGTCCGGAACATCCCCGGTGATGGCCTTTTCTTTGAAATCCCGGGTGTTGTCAGCCCATAGCGTGCCGTCTTCAATAAAAAAAATATTAACCGTGTGTCCTTTTTCATGAGTTAATTTAGCAAATTGAAAACATCTTGTTGCTGAGTTCACATCATTTTTGCTGAGTGTGTAGACGAAATTTGCCATTTTCCCCTCCGTTAGGTTTTATGGGTTTATCGTTTGTTGGCGAACCAGCCATTTTTTACCCGATAGTGCGATAAAAACCTGTCGCGCGGACTGCTCGTCTCTCGCATCGCCAGGGTTAGGTATTCTATATCCGGGATGTTGTCAAAGGCGATGGTATCGCTAATCATTCTCATAATGTATTTATGTTGGCGAGCCTATTTGCAATACCTTGCAGTTCTCCGGCGTTATTGGAAAAAATCCATTCAACACCACGGTTGATTTCCCTGAACAGGCAGTTTGTTGATGCGGGATATCCAGTACCCACAATTTGTCCCTTATTACGGTGTTTTGCCAATTTTACATTATCCAATAGTAAATAGTGCCCGGCTATTCCGCAATAATCATTTTTCAAAGCCAGTTCACTGATTTGATTCATATTCAGTGTCGCAATAGGGATTAAATTTGAAGCCGCTACGAAGGTGATCAGATCGAACATTTGTGGCGCAAGGGACATCAAGTGATAGTCTCTGAGCGGCTCGAGGGAAGAAAAACATTCCTTGAAAATATCATTCTGCCGTTCGGGATCCGGATAGGTTTCGGCTTTTATTTCGATCATAAAATGCAGCTTTTTACCATATTTTTCGATCACCTCCGCAAGGGACGGAACCGCCGGACAGCGTGATTTCAGCTCGTCCCGGGTCACTTCAGCGATAGCTAAATCGATCCCGAATACCCGTTTGAGGTCCGGATCGTGGATCACCAGCGGTTGCAGGTCCTTTGTCCAGCGGACGTCAAATTCAATGCCCCATATTCCCTTCTGCCAGGCCAGGTCGAAGGCTTCGATGGTATTTTCAAAAACCATGCGGTTGTCGTGCTCGCCGCGATGAGAAACTATTTTGCATGCCTTTAGCCGGTCATGGCCTGGAAATGGCTGCGGCCATATCCTAAATATTAAATCAATGCAGCTTATCAGTACCTTTTCAAAACTCATGGGCAGTTCTGTTTTCATGTAATCTCAACTTGTAAATCAGCCGGCAATGCTAATTATTAAATCGTAACCATTCAGCCACTATGATTTTTCCGAGACTACGCTCGGAAAGATGACTTCTGAAGGGCAACAACATGCTGATAATTTAATGTCGAAAATCATAGTTTTCCGGTTCAGGGTTCATATTTCACAATCGCTAGAAATTGCGAAGACCAATACAACACCAACGAAGCCGGAGCAAGCTTGTTGGGGGGTTGCGCAGGACCAGGTCATATAAACAAATAACTGTTTGGAGTTGGAAAAATTATTTTATTAAACAAAATCATGGAAATTTCAAGCTCCAAATGCCACTGACCGAAATTTAAAACAAACAAAACGCCGCCAAACAATAGATAAGTCACCAGAATGTTTGGGTCACGGCCAAATTGGATTTTGGTGTCTACCACCTGGACATTCCGCTTGACACCGAGTAAAGAATCCAGGCCCATCGTAGATCCCGCGTTAGTTTACGGGGAAGGGCCTGTCTTTGGTTTGCACCTTCGAAGGGGGCTCTCCAGGACTCTGCTCTGTTTAACGTACTTATAAAAAGGATGCTCCAATAAATGCTGGATATTATACGCAAGGTTCAGGTCAATGTTCCATTTAGAATGCTTTATGATACCTATCTGGACCGATTCCTTGAACATAGATTAAATCCGGAAATCGGCATCGATGCAGCAGCGTTAGAACGTTTTTCCTTTGCGGATTTCAAACGCATCGGCCACATATTGGAAGATCATGCGCTTTCGGTCACCCTTCATGGCCCGTTCATCGATCTGTCGACCGGTTCCACCGATCCGGCAGTGGTGGCCCTGACCCGAAGCCGCTTCGAACAGTTGCTGAAACTGGTGCCCGTCTTCAGACCCAAATCGGTTGTCTGCCATGCAGGCTATGATTGGAAACGCTATGGCTATTTCAAAGAGCAATGGATTGAAAATTGTCTGAAAACCTGGTCATGGCTCGCTAAAAGCCTGGATGAGTTGGGATCTAGATTGATGCTGGAAAATGTCTATGAAGAGGACCCGGAGGATATCCGCGTTATCCTCGATCGACTCAAAAATCCCGATGTCGGCTTTTGCCTGGACTGCGGCCATTTATCCGCTTTCGGAAAAGCCGATCTTGGGGTATGGCTGGAATCCTTAGGATCGTATATCAGACAACTTCATCTTCATGACAACCATGGCTCCAATGATGAACATCTTGCAATGGGGCTGGGAACCATCGATTTTAAACTCCTGTTCACCCATTTGAAGTTAAACAATAGTTCACCACCCATCATTACCCTTGAACCCCATCAACCAGAGGATCTGTGGCCCAGTTTAGCGTATCTCGCAAGGATATGGCCCTGGTAGCGGGCGGCAGCCGGATCTCTCCATGCCTGAGTCGACACCCACCCCAAACCTTTGAAATTCCAGTTTCCGAATCCCTTGATTTTCTGGAATATATTACCGGGGAGATTTAAATTAAAGTTCGGCCAAAAAATGCCGATCAAAACCCTATATCGGTGTGCTGATCCATCTAAATCAACCTAACCTCAGGCAGGGACCATGGCAGATATAAATCAATCAGGAAAAAACCCGGGCGCGATATCCGCAGAAGTTCCCCGGGAAGCAAAAACCATCGTCATGACCCGCAAAAAGGAAAAGGTTATCGGACCTCGACTGGTCTGCACAACAGCTTCCGGCGAGAGTAAAATTTACCCGCTTAATAAAACAAAACTTGTCATCGGACGCTCGGTTGAAGCGGATCTCAATCTACTTGATCCTTTGGTTTCCCGTAAACACTGTGTGATTGAAAACCGGCAAGATGGATTTGTCGTAAGAAATGTGAGCACAACCAACCCGTTGTTATTAAATGATAAACCAATAGCCGAAAAACGCCTTTACACCGGAGATCAAATAAGAGTCGGTTCCGCGACCCTGGCGTTTATTTCAGACCGTGCCCGGGATGAAAAAAAGCTGGATGCCAAAATGCTCTCCCAGAAAAAACGCTCGGGATGGGGTTTGTGGTTTAC
>JBAVYC010000307.1:0-4277 GCA_049698595.1 Desulfobacterales bacterium
GATGAGATCCATATCATGCAATGCGCTGTTTGGCACTACTTTTGGCGTTCCCTGATAATTCCAACTTTGTTTGAGTTATGTTGCAATTTTAGGAATAGAAAAAAGGACAGCGCCGATAATCGGTGCGATCCAGAACAGACAGAGTTGGGATATTGCCCACCCGCCGACATACAGCGCTACACCGGTGCTGCGTGCAGGATTTACGGAAGTGTTGGTAACTGGGATACTGATAAAATGAATCAGGAAAAATAATTCGGACAACACTGCCAGATCCGCTTCAGAAAGACAGTTATTCTTTGGGCTATGGATAAACGATTTTCAGGCATGTGCTCAGCTGACATCCCGCTGGATCGCAAGGTAATGAGTAATCTCTTCTTTTTCATTCCGAATCGGCGCGATTTTCCATTCCATCATAAATTCTGACCCGTCTTTCCGATAATTGATGGCCTGGCCGTGAAACAGCTCACCGTCGGCAATATTTTGATTCAGCCGCTGCAAAACTTCCTCATCTGTATTGGGGCCTTGCAGGATGGACGGCGATTTTCCGGTGACTTCATGCGGACCGTAGCCGGTTAACTCGCAAAAAGCCGGATTCACATAAATAATGGGATATCCCGGTCCGGCCTCGGTGAGAATGACTGAATTAAAGGACTCCTCCATGGATGCCTCGAGCAGGCGTTTCATGATGTACTTATAGTTTTCATCCTGCATAAAGATATCAAAAATGTCTCTTCTGGTTTTCATTATGGCCACCTCCTTCATCATTAATGATCGATTTTTGGGTTTATTACGTTACTGTATTTATGAATCTATGTATAAGAAATGCATGCGGCACAACGGCTTGGTGAAAATCATCTGCACATCTCCGATATATCTCTCTGCGAATCCACCTTCACAATAACATAGATAGTATTCCCACATCCGAATGAACGTGTCGGAGTAACCCATTTTCCGAACCTTGTCAACGTTGGCGAAAAAACGTCGGCGCCATTCACTCAGGGTTCTGGCGTAATGCGGAGTGATATCCTCCAACTGGACGAGTCGCAGGTCGCTAGCCCTGGCAACCGCATTGCTGATGGCGGTAATCGAGGGAATGCAGCTGCCGGGAAAGATATAACGTTTGATGAAATCCACCGATCGTCGGTGGCGATTGAAAATCTGATCGCCGATGGTGATGGCCTGCAGCGCCATCATACCGTCATCTTTCAGCAACCGGCTGCAAGTTTGAAAAAAGGTCGTGTAAAATTGATGGCCGACGGCCTCGATCATTTCGATGGAGACCAGTTTGTCAAATTTTCCACTAAGATCGCGATAGTCTTTCTTTAACAGGGTGATTCGATCTTCCAGTCCCGCTGATTTGATGCGGTTTTGTGCAAATTGGTGCTGTTCGTCGGAGATCGTGGCGGTCGTCACGTGCACCCCGTATTTGCCGGCCGCATGCAAGGCAAATCCACCCCAGCCGGTGCCGATTTCCAAAACCTGGTCGTCGGTTGTAAGGTTCAGTTTGCGGCAAATGCGATCGTATTTTGCTTCCGATGCTTCCCTGAGGGTGCTGTCTTCGCGTTCAAATATTCCGCAGGAATAGGTCATGGTCTCATCCAGAAACAACTTATAAAAATCGTTGCCGAGGTCATAGTGGGCCAGGATGTTCTTTCGACTGCCACCCTTCGTATTCTTTCTGACAAAATGATAAAATTTGTAGATCGGAGCCGTCAGGCGCGCCAGGCCTTTTTCCATATCAGCAAAGGCTTTATGGTTCAGGGCTAAAATCCGCATGACCACCGCTAAGTCATCGGTCGACCACAAGCGCTCCATGTAAGCTTCGGCAGCACCGATGCTGCCGCCGAATAAAATGCGGCTATAAAACTGCGAATGATGGACAGTGACATCGGCCTGTAGAGACGAGGTGTGCGATTTCTGACCGAACGCAAAACGCTGATTATCTTCGATGATCGTAATCCGGCCGTGCTTAATTTTATTTAGCAGGGATAAAACGGCTTTGCGCGCGATATGATCCAATTTCCGTTCTTTAAGCTCGCTGAGAGCCGGTGCCTCAGATGGAATAATTAACTCAGTCATTTTTGAATCCTTCCTGAAGACAGTTCCCTCTTTTTCGGATGGGTAAAAAATGGGGCTTTTTTAAGCAGGAGGCGCAAGGACTGCCAGTAGATCAGGGTGATGACTTTGCCGGTCAGCACCGGATATCTGAGCAAAACGCGTGTCAGGGCCTTACGGTTTATCGGGCGTCGTTGGAGCGCTAAACTGGCATCAAATAGCTTTTTGCCTTTCTCATAATCAATCATGTGCACCCGAATGGAATCAGCGGGCAGCCGAAAGCGCCAGTCGTAATCAATATCAATATCGATAAAGGGCGACACATGAAATACTTTGGCGAACCGATGGCGCCGCCAATCCTTAATTGGATGTTCATTTTGATCGGCGCCTAAAACATAACAATAGCGCTCCCCCCAGGGGGTATTGTGAATTTCCACGACGATGGTCTCAACCACGGTATCCGACGCATTGTAGCAATAATAGAAACTGGCCGGGTTGAAGCAATGACCAAAATATCTCAAATGGGTCAGCAGACGAATCGAACCGTTCGGCCGACTGCCCAGACGGTCTTCAACAAGATCCGCTACGGCTTGATCCAGCGGAATCGTCGGGTCTCCGAAGTGATCGCGGCGGCGAAAACAGGCAATATTGAACCGTTCGTAAGACCACATCGGATGAATATCGCACAGGGTCGGCAATTCGGCCAAATCGAGAAACATGAAAAATAGGCGATATTGAAACATGTTCGGTCGCGGCCTGAATCGCCGGTGCCGAATGGTCCCTTCATAAATGCAACTGTGCATGGTTCGTTTCATGATAAATGGTTTGAAATCAGGTTTTATAGGGTCTTACCAAAGTGCTTACACACCTCCAGCGCACTGGCGACACCATCCTCATGAAAACCATAGCCCCAATAGGCACCGGCGTAATAGGTGCGATTGACCCCGTTTATTTCCTGGTGACTGTGTCTTGCCGCCAGACTCTCCGGATCATAAGCCGGATGATGATAATTCAGCTTCCGGTAAATTTTGGCCGGATCGATGGCCTTGGCCAAATTCAGCGAAACACATAGTTCCCTCGGTGCGCCGATGCTCTGCAAGATGTTCATATCGTAGGTGACGGCAACCCGCCCGGTATCTTCTTTGGGTATGTGATAATTCCAGCTGGCCCATGCTGCTTTTTTGCTGGGCAGCAAAGATTCATCGCAATGCAAAACGGCTTGATTTTCCTGGTAGGGGATAACGCCCAGAATATTCTTTTCGGTATCCGTGCGATCATCCAACAAGGCTAATGCTTGGTCGCTGTGCGTGGCAATGACCACCTGGTCGAATTTTTCGGTCACTTCATTCTGCGGTTGAATTTCAACATAGTCCGGATACCGTCGTACCGATGCGACCGGACATTTCAGCCGAATCTGATCGGCATAGGGTTGGGTTATCGGTTTGATGTATTGCCGCGACCGGCCTTTTACGGTGAGCCACTGGGGTTGGTCTTTGACGTTGAGAAACCCGTGATTTTTAAAAAATTGGGCAAAATATCGCGCCGGAAATTCATTAAATTTAACCGGATCCGCCGACCAGACCGCTTCACCCATGGGAATAATAAAATGCTGCACAAATGCTTGCGAGTAACCTTTGCCGGTTAGAAATTCAGTTAGCGTGATATTATAATCATCTGACTCCAATAGCGCTTCCGAATCGCGCTTAAAGTGCATGACATCCCATAGCATTCGATAAAAGGACGGCCGCAGCAGGTTGCGGCGCTGGATAAAAAGGGAATTCAGTGTGCTGGGACTGAATTCCAGGCCGGTTTTCTCGCATTGTACACTAAAGCTCATGACCGAGTTTTGCCAGCTCACACCCAGGCGTTTCATCAGTTTGATGAAATTCGGATAGGTCTTTTCGTTGAAAACGATAAACCCCGTATCCACGGCATACTGCTGACCATTGAGGGACACATCTACCGTATTCGTGTGTCCACCGACATAGTCGTTTGATTCAAAAACCACGACCTCGTGATCTTCACTGAGTAAATGGGCCGACGTCATCCCTGCAATCCCGGTACCGATGATGGCAATTCGCATTTCGTGACCTCCAGTGGAATTCCAAATGTCCGCCAAACTACATTTGGGTTGATGTTTCAGCGATAATACGGTTCTTGTTGAGCACCTGCTCGGGAACGGTCCGCAGGTCGCTGACGATACCCAGCCAGGACATGACAAC
>JBAVYC010000308.1:0-16477 GCA_049698595.1 Desulfobacterales bacterium
AAAAGTGAATTCCATAAGTAGTCACAGCTTTTCAGCATATGTTTGGAGACCACTAATGAAAATGTTGGATATCCCTTACAGGACATTTGAGCAGACACGGCATAGTTACGCTAGCATATTATTAGCAAGGGGTGAAAGACCACATTACATCTCTAAACAGATGGGTCATGCCAATCTTTATGTAACTTTATCAAGATATGCTAAGTTCATCCCAAGTGAAGATGATGGTAAAGTTCTGTCAAAAGTGACATAGAAGTTACATAGATTGGTTTCTGATGAAAATGTTGTGGTTGATATCAGGTAGTAATTATTGGTGATTTAAATGGTGGAATTTTCAAATCCGCATCTCAATCAAATGGGGGCCCGGTTCGTGCAGCGCCTTTTTGAATTCCTTGGCCAGGGCTTCACAACTGTCTACGGCAATCGCCGGTACGCCCATGCCTTTGCTGATCTGCACCCAGCCGATGGCCGGATTGCCCAGATCCGTCAATTTTTGCGCATGCTGACCGGGTGAAGTAATTCCGGAACGCGAAAATTCTATATTCAAAATATTATAGCTGCGGTTGGAACAGATGAGGGTGGTGATGTTTAAGCCCTCCCGGGCCTGCATCCAAAGCGCCTGGAGGGTATACATGGCGCTGCCGTCGGCCTGAAAATTGATGACCGGCCGCTGCGGGCAGGCAATGGCCGCCCCGACCGCACAGGGCATTCCGTAACCGATGGCGCCTCCGGGCAGCGCCATCATAGTGTGGGCCGGCGCACTGACTGCGAGCGGGAGATAAGCACCTCCTGAGGTTATCGACTCATTAACGATGATGGCATGCTCGGGTTGCAGGGCCGCCAGGATGATGGAGGCATTATTGGCTGTCAGCTTACCTTTTGGAATATCCGGTCTTTCAATCTCAGAAAAACCGGTATCGGACGCATCTATCCGGCCGGGTGCATCCAGGGTATCAGCTAAATTTTCCAGGGCTTGCGGCAGGCTCCTAACATCCGCGGATATCCGGCAGATACGCTGGGTATCGTTGAGCAGTCGACTCGGATACCCTTGCCAGCCAAAAAAGGTCACCGGTTCAGCCGTGCCGGCTAACACGATCACTTGATAGCGGGATAACAACTCCAAGGCCTGCCGGGGAAAATACGGGATAACTTCGGTCGCGCTAATCCCCACCCCTCTTTCGATACGTGCGGGGGCTCGCTCGGATAAAAGATCACAGCCGGTTTTGACTTTAATTCGGCCGGCCGCCGCCAGGCCTCTTTTGCGCAAGGCCCAGCCGCCCAGGATGAGGGCGGTTTTTTGATCGGATTGCAGCACTTCGGCAGCATGGTCGATGGAATCCTTATCAATGGTAGTACTCGATATTTTCGGCCGGTGGATTTCTGTATTAGAGCATTCGGACCATTGTACATCACTGGGTACGATTAAGGTTGCGACCTGTCCCGCCAACGCAGCAGCAATGGCATCCGCGGTATCCTGTGATAAAGTATCGGTAGTCGAACAGGTACGCTGCCATCCGGAAACCGTACCTGCCAACGTTGCGATATCCATGGTCAGCGGTGCATTGGCCTGCAGGTGCCAGGTTGCGTGTTCGCCAATCACATTTAACACCGGTGTCCCGCCTCGCCGGGCATTGTGCAGGTTGGCGATGCCGTTGCCCAACCCGGGACCCAGATGAAGCAAGGTCATGGCAGGCTTGTCGGTCATCCGTCCGTAACCGTCAGCGGCTCCGGTGCAGCAGCCTTCAAAAAGGCCTAAATAAGGTTTTATTCCAGGGATGGAATCAAATCCACAAACCAGCGGCATTTCCGTAGTGCCCGGATTGGTGAAGCAGACTTCTAGGCCGGCTTTGGCAGCCGTCTTTATCAGTATTTCAGCACCGTTCATATCAGGATCTCTCCAACCGAATAAAATCTAAATCTATCTTTTCTAAGCCCCAAACTTCCAACTCCTAAATTCAATCCCGGGAGTCAGAGGTCAGATGGCAGATGTCAGATGGCAGATGACAGATGGCAGATGTCAGAAATCAGATGCCAGAAATCAGAAGACAGATATCAGGTTTTATTTTTACTCAATCAACTTGTTCAACCCTGTCAACTAATCAACCATACATTCCGCAACTCGAAGTCTTTTTTCCCCATTCCGCATTCCGACTTTCGAATTCTTCCATATGCCCTCTGCCATATGCTCTTCGCCCTATGCCTTGCGCCCTTTGCCCCCTGCCCCTTGCCCTATGCCCTTTTAGCCCGAAACCCGCAACCCGTTATCCATCGATAATTATCGTCGCATCCACCGCGATGGGCTTTCCGTCACTGACGATCAAGGGATTCAGGTCGATTTCCTTGATCTGCGGGTACGCAAGGCCCAGTTCGCCGATTCGCACCAATAGGTCTGCCAGCGCATCGCGCTCGACCGCCACGAAACCCCGAAAGCCATTTAAAAGTTTTTGGGTCTTCAGACGTCCGATCAGCCCAAGGGCTTCCGCGTGCGAGAGCGGTGCCGCAGCAAAAACACTGTCTGCCATCACTTCGGCCAGAATACCGCCAAATCCGCACATGACACAGGGGCCGAACTGGGGGTCGCGAATCAGTCCGGCAATCAGTTCGGGATAACCCTGTATCTGTTTCTGAATTAGAAGGGCACCGTTACCGGACATTGTTTTTTGAAGTTCGATAATGACGGACGCGACGTCTTCAACAGAGGTGATGCCGGTGCGTACCAATCCCAATTCCGTCTTGTGGATTGCCCCCGGTAAAAGTCCTTTCAGAACAACCGGAAAACCAAACCCGGCGGCGATCTGCTGGGCTTCGAGGGCGGACGATACGATTTTTTCTTCGACAACGGGAAATTTGCATAACGCCAGAATCTGTTTCGAATGGTACTCATCGAGGGTGCCGCTTGCATCCATCAATAGATTCTGCAGTTCTTTCTCAGCAACGGAAGTTTCCGACAGAGTGATTCGGTTTGGACGATCAGCGGGCAATTTGCGCCGCGAAAGAACGGCCGCCATGCATTCGACCGAGCGGTAGAGCTCTCCAAAAACCGGCAGTCCCAGTTTCTTTGCCTGCACCTGCAATTTATGGGTCTCGGTTCGGTTTCCCATGACCCAGCCGAATACCGGTTTGCCGGCTCGCCCGGCCCTTTCAACCAGGACTGAAATGTCAGGACGAAAGGCATCTCCCCCGACAAAACCGTGAAATAAGACTGCATCCACCCCGGGGTCGGCGCAGACAGCCTCAAACGCTTTGGTATATGCTTTCTTGCGGCCGTGCAGTTCGACGGCCGGCCAGAGGTCAACCGGATTGGATACCGGCATCCAGCCGGGAAAGATTTCCTTCAAGGCTTCCAAGGTGCTCACAGAAAGGTCAGCCACCGCTAAATCATGTTCTTCAATAAAATCGGAGGAGACAATTCCGGCGGCACCGCTCATCGTCAAAATGGCAACCCGACGGCTGTTTTCCGGCTGAATTTCCGGATAATCAGCCAGGGTTCGGCACAAATCCATCAATTGTTTGAAGTCATGGGCCTCCACCACCCCGACCTGTGCCAGCGCCCCGCTGATCACCGCCCCGTTGCCGGCGAGACTGGCGGTATGGCTCAGGGCCGCCTCGGCACCTTTTTGACTTTTACCGCCTCTAAGGACGACGATTGGTTTTTCAGAGCCTCGGCACAGGTCAATAAATTTTTGCCCGTCGGGTATGGATTCGAGGTAAAGACCGATGACGCCGGTATCGGGATCATCAATTAAATATTCCAATAGGTCACATTCGTTCACATCGGCTTTGTTTCCGATCGAGCAGGCTTTGCTGATACCCATGACGCCGTTGCTCATGATATCGATCAGAAATCCGGCGGAAAGCATGCCGCTTTGCACCACAAGCGATACCCTGCCGGGATCCAGACCTTTTTCCCAGATAGCCGGCAGCACGAAAGAAAAAACCAGCCCCTGAACCGCATCCACCAATCCCATGCAATTGGGTCCCCAGATCCGAATCCCGGTTTCCCTGTGGATCGCTACGATACTATCCTGAAGCTGTTTGCCCTGCTCACTGCTTTCGGCAAAACCACCGGATTCGATCATCGCACCCCGGATTCCGCGCTGGGCGCATTCCCGCAGCACCGTCGGGACGAATTTCGCCGGCACAAAAATGATTGCCAGATCCACCGGATCCGGGACCTGCAGAACGGACGGATAGCACTTTATGCCATTTATATCCGAATAACCGGGATTTACAGGGTAGACCCCACCGTTGAAACCTTTGACGACATTGTTAAGGATGAAGTGGCCGCCTTTGGCGGGATTGGCCGAAGCGCCGATCACAGCGATCCCCCGCGGCTTGAAAAAATATTCCATAAATTGTTATCCCAAAAATTTATTTAAACCCGGAAAAATCCGGTTTACGGCGTTCAAAAAAGGCGGATAAAGCTTCCGCGCATTCGGCGGAACCAAGCCGTTCGGTAAAATACGTCATCTCTTCCGACATCGTCTCCGCAATATCCCCGGATATGGATCTTTTCAACAGCGCTTTTGTCAATCGCACCGAAGCCGGCGGCTGCTGTGCCAGCTTCTGTGCGTGGCCATAGGCTTTGTCGATGAAGTCCGAATCCGGATAGACGGCATTGACCAATCCGATCTCACGGGCTTTTGCCACAGAAAAAGGCTCGCCGAGCAGCAACAGTTCAGATGCATGCTGATGACCGATAAGTCTGGGCAATAAAAAACTGGAGGCCGCCTCCGGGCAAAGTCCCAGGTTCACAAAGGGCAACCTGAATTGCGCGCTTTCGCCGGCATATACCAGATCGAAGTGAAGCAGCATGGTCGTCCCGACGCCGACGGCAATACCCCCTACAGCCGCCACTATGGGTTTTTTTGCCCGGCGGATGGCCACCAGAAACGGATTAGCGGGCCTGACCTCGCCATCCGGCTTGTAATCTTCAAAATCCTGCAAATCGTTGCCGGCGGTGAAGCAATCCGCCGTGCCGTGCAGAAAAACAACCCGGATGTCGCTGTCCTCATCCGCCTGGATAATGGCATCGGCCATGGCGGCATACATGGCGATGGTAAGCGCGTTTTTCTTTTGCGGCCGGTTGATTTCAATCCGAAGGATATGATCCCGGCTCTCCGTCAGGATATCGCTGAAAGTGCTGTCGACACGCATTTGAAATTCCTTATGTTTTATATGATTAGCCACAGACCCACACAGACAAACACAGACTGAAATTCGTTAGGATCGATATAAAAGCTCAAAACTGAAAGCTCAAGGCTCAAGGCGCAGGGCTCAAGGCTGAAAGTTATAGTCTCAATGAGAAGGTTTGAAACGAACATGATGCTCTTGACCTTCCAAACCATCTCAACCATCCAAACCATCGAAACGACCTTAACAAAAAAATGTCTGTGTGCGTCTGTGTGTGTCCGTGGCTATTTTGACTGCCCGCAAATTACGAATTCCAATCTTTCCCATTTCCGCCTTCCGACTTCACTCAATTCCACCTTCCGCATTCCCACTTCCGAATTCATTAAATATTTTCCCAAATCACCGAATATCCTTGCCCGCGACCGACACACATGGTGGTCAACCCGTAGCGTGCTTGAGGGTTCTCCTTGAACAAACCGCACAAAAAGGCCACCAAACGGGGTCCCGAAGCCGCCAGGGGATGGCCGTAAGCGATGGCCCCGCCCCATTTGTTAACCCTGGGATCATCCGGATTTAATCCGAATCGGTCTAAAAAATACAGGGCCTGGACGGCAAAGGCTTCATTGATTTCGATCAAATCGATGTCATCCATTGTCAGACCTGCTTTTTTAAGGACTTTTTCCGTTGCCGGAACCGGGGCGATGCCCATGACCGTCGGATCGACACCGGCCACTGCGGATGCGATCCAGCGCATTTTCGGCCGCAGATTCAGCTCGTCTGCTTTCGACCGGTTCATCAGCAACACGACACAAGCCCCGTCGTTTAAGCCCGAAGCATTTCCGGCGGTCACCCGACCGCCCGCTTCTCTGAAAGGTGTTTTCAGACCGGCCAGTCCCTCCATGGAGGTACCCGGCCTCGGTTGCTGATCGCTGTCGACCATCATTTTGGTGCCGTCCGGCAGCGCCACTTCAATGGGAATGATCATATCCTTCATCTTGCCGGCTGAAATTGCCCGCGCGGTTTTTTGCTGACAGGCCAATGCATAGGTATCCGCCATTTCCTTGGTGAACTCCGGACTGCGATCGTGGATGTTCTCTGCGGTCATACCCATATTAAACGCCGACGGGCCTCCGAGAAGTTCTTCGGCCCGGGGGTGGGGATCCCGCATAAATCCCATCGGCAAGTGTCCCATGTGCTCGACACCCCCGGCGATTAGGCAGTCGGCCATGCCGCCGGCGATGTGGCTCACACCGAATCCAACAGCGCTAAGACCGCTGGCGCACATGCGATCGATCGAACAGCCGGGGATTTCCCAACCCCATTCAGCCAGTATCGGAATCATCCGGCCGATGGTTCCGCCCTGTTCCTTGACCTGATTCGTCACGCCCCAGATGCTGTCTTCGATCATTTCCGGTTTTACGGCCGGGTTGCGTGCAATCAGGGCTTTCACCAGCGGCACACACAGGTCTTCCGCCCGTGTATTCCAGAATATGCCTTTCTCCCCTGCCCTGCCGAAAGCGGTCCGCACGACATCTATTACAACGACGTCATTGAGTTCTCTTGTCAATCTAATCCCTCCTATTTTTTTATCCGGTTCTTTCGAAAACAGCCGCGATTCCCAGGCCCCCGCCCCCGCAAATTGTCTCCAGTCCGAATTTTGCCCCGCGCCTTTTCATTTCGTGCAGCAGGGTTACCAATACGCGGGTACCGGTGGCGGCAATCGGATGCCCCAGGGAAATACCGGATCCGTTGACATTTACTTTACGATAATCTTCCGGGCCGACACCCATTTGCTTTAGGTCCGCCAGGACCTGGGCTGCAAAAGCTTCCTGAACTTCGATGAGATCCATTTGGTCAATGCTCAATTGCGCCGAATCCAGTGCTTTTTTTACAGCCGCGGGAACGGTTCTGTAGGTGTGTCGCGGATCATCTCCGACCACGGCACCGGACTTCATACAGGCCAAAACATCGACGCCCAGTTCTGCCGCTTTTTGTCTGGAAGTCACCACAACCGCCGCCGCACCGTCATTTTCGGTGGAAGAATTGCCGGCCGTACATACACCGCCCAGCACGGGCTTAAGGCGGCCAAGCTTATCCAGGGTGGTATCCGCACGAGGGTTTTCGTCACGATCGACAACCACAGGATCTCCCTTGGGTTGGGGGATGGTCAGCGGCATCATTTCGTCGGCAAATTTGCCCTCTGCCATGGCCGCACACGCTTTTTGATGGCTTGCCAACGACCATTGATCACACGCTTCTCGGGTTATTTCTTCTTCCTGGGCCGCGGTTTCGGCCCAGGTCATCATGGCCGGCAATACCCCGTAACGTTCCTCAGGCTGTGACATCACCCGGGCTCTCTGGATGCGATCGAAAAAACGCAGCCCCCAAATCGACATATCACCATGCCCCCGGGGCATTCCCGGACGCCCGCCGATACCCCATTTTATGCCTCCCGGGAGATAAAATTCGGCATTGCTCATACTCTCCACGCCTCCGGCCACCACAATCTCGGCCTGACTGGATTGTATCAGGGCGGCGGCCAGACGCACCACATCGAGACCGGTACAGCATCGTCTGTCAACCGTCAATCCCGGGATGCTTTCCGGCCAACCGGCTTTAAGCAATGCCATCCGGGCAATATTGACATATTCGCCGTTCTGGTAGGATTGTCCCATGATGACCTCATCGACCCGATCGGGTTGAATATCCGCTTGTCGAAGGGCTTCATTTAGAACCAGACTTGCCAGATCATACGCTTCGACATCTCTAAGCGCGCCCATGTATCTGCCGACCGGGGTGCGAACGGCGCTGATAATGACGGGTTGATTCATTTTTTATCTCCTGATGTTAATTTCGTATCTATCACAAAAAAAAGGCCGATTTATTATACGCCTTCCATTCTCAATTTATTCCGATTGCATTACACTCGTAATAGATTCCGCGATATCACCATCCGCTGAATTTCGCTGGTGCCCTCGAATATCCGGTACAGCCGAACATCGCGCAGAAACATTTCTACTTGAGATACTTTCAAATAACCTTCATCCCCAAATATATCCATGGCCTTATCGGCAATCCGGCTGGCCATTTCGGTGCAGAACAACTTGACCATGGAGGCTTCATGGGTGACATTTTTGCCGGTGTCCCTCAGCCGGGCAGCATGATACAGCATTTGCCGGCCGGCATAAATCTCAGTTGCCATGTCTGCCAGGGCAAACTGGGCGGCCTGCAAATCGCTGCTGGATTTACCGGATTGAATCATTTGTTGAACATGTGCAACAGATAAATCAAGTAATTTTTGTGACGCCCCTAAGGCACAGGCGCCCATGGTCAGTCTGCCCTTGTCCAGCACTCGCATGGCAGTCTTGAATCCCTGGCCCACCATGCCCATCCCCCCGATCACATTGTCTTTCGGAACCACACAATTGCGAAATACCAGTTCATTGGTGTGCGAGCCTTTCAGTCCCATTTTTTTATCCGGTGGTCCGACGGAAAAACCGGCAAAGTCATTTTGAATAATAAAAGCGCTAAAGCCACCCCTGGCACGTTTGTCTTCATCGGTCACCACAATGGTGGTAATTACATTGGCGCAATCCCCATTGGTTATAAATAGTTTGCTGCCGTTTAAGACCCAATGATCTCCTTCCAGAACGGCACTGGCTTTAATATTGGACGCATCGGAGCCGGCATCCGGTTCGGTCAGTGCGAAGGCGGCCGTCCATTGACCGGAAGCAATCCGGGACAAATACTTTTGCTTTTGATCCTCCGTCCCGTCGAACAGGATCCCCATGGATCCGATGCTGTTGCTGGTGCCGATCCGCGAGCGAAAGCAGGCGTTGGTTTTGGTCAGTTCTTCGTAGACCCTAATTTCTTCCAGCGTGGTAAGGCCCAGACCGCCATACTCCGGCGGGATAGACAGGCCGAAAAGTCCCAGAACTCGCATTTTTTCAATAATCTCTTGGGGGATTTCACCTGATGTTTCCACCTGCAGAGAAATAGGATTCAGTTCTTCTTCCACAAATTGTTTTACTCTATTTCGTATTTCATGCTCTGCGCCTGGCATTTCATTTTCCACCGGTTCCGGTACTCCTTATCTGATCGAGCAAGAAGTGCTCAATTAATCGTTTATTGAAAGGGCTAGTACTACAGCGACAGTTGATTACATAAATACGGTTTTAACCTGGTGAGATCCCGCCAGCGGGAGAATATCGCTTTAGCACCGTTCCGCGGTCGTTTATCGCGGCTAAAAGCCGCTCCCACAAGTGCTAACTTGCCATCCAAAATCTGCATTCGACAATTGAATCATTCCCCATTCCCACTTTCGAATTCCGTCTTTTGCCCTATGCTCTATGCTCTCTGCCCTAAGCCCTCTGCCCTCTATTATCCGTCTTCTGCCCTCAGCTATCTGTCCTCTGTCATCTGTACTCTGACATCCGTCTTCTGACTTCTGTCCATCAGAACGCCCCGTTCGGCATCTCAATCACCTCGCGGCCCTCTCGCAGCGCGTTATTCATGGTAGCCAGGGTGTGCGGCAGGGTCACATCCGTAAAATAAGTCGCCTGCATAATCTTGCCGAGGTAAAAATTATTCTTCCTGCCTTTCTCGCTGGCACGGGCCGCAATGATTGCCATATCCAGCAGACGCCAGACCATGGTAACTTCGCCAAAAGCCGTCAGGGCCGGGGATGTATTGGACGCCCATTGCAGGGGATCGGATTTCATCTGATCCCTCATTTTCTCCGCAACCGCTGTTAACTTATCAAAAGTTTCGGCCAGTGCTCTAACCTGGCCCCCCAGCTGCGGGTGTTCCCGGTCTTCCCGGCAGAATTTCGCAATTTCTTTTTTATAGGCCGTAAAGGGTGCCCCGCCGTTGATGCGCATTTTGCGACCCATCAGGTCCATGGACTGAATACCGTTGGTCCCTTCATAGAGTGACATGATCTTGGCGTCCCGCAGGTACTGTTCGAGGGGATATTCTTTGCAATAACCGTATCCGCCCAGACACTGGATCGCTGTTTCACACACCCTGAAACCCATGTCCGAGCAATAGGATTTGATGATCGGGGTCATGAAATCAATCAGATCGGCATAGTGCTGCTTGCGCTCCCCTTCCGGAAGTTCCAGGGCGTGTTCCTGCCAGAAGGCACCGGTGTATATCATCGATCGCATACCATCCACCATGGCTTTCATCCATAGCAGCATGCGGCGGACATCCGGATGATCGATAATC
Source organism: Desulfobacterales bacterium (assembly GCA_049698595.1). Classification (GTDB taxonomy): domain Bacteria; phylum Desulfobacterota; class Desulfobacteria; order Desulfobacterales; family JAFDCJ01; genus JAFDCJ01. The sequence goes on from JBAVYC010000308.1 coordinate 10,363, forward strand.
GGCACATCTCCCGTTTTCCGTCCGCCAACGTCCCGTCCCTGACGCCTGGTTTTGGTATATTCGAGCGCATTTTGATAGGCCGTACTGGCCAAGGTCATGCCGCTGACCCCCGTGTTGATCCTGGCCGCGTTCATCATCTGAAACATGTGCGCCAGACCCTTGTTGGCTTCACCGCACAGGTAACCGGCACAACCGTCGTTGCTGCCGAAATTCAGGACACTTGTGGGCGATGAGTGCAACCCGAGTTTCTCCTCCACGCCGCCGCAGAGAACATCATTGGATCCCTGGATGGATCCATCCGCATTGACCCTCATTTTCGGTACCACAAAAAGCGAAATTCCTTTGACGCCTTCTGGCGCACCTTCAATGCGGGCAATCACCAGATGAATAATATTTTCCGTCAGATCGTGGTCCCCCCAGGAGATGAAAATCTTGGTGCCTCTAATTTTATAATGGTCGCCCTGGGGATAGGCGGTGGTTTGAAGACCCGCCAGGTTGGAGCCGGCATCCGGTTCCGTCAGACACATGGTGCCGGCCCAGGTACCGTCGAACATTTTGGGAACAAAGCGCTCCTTCAGCTCGCGGGACCCGAAAGTTTCAATCAGATGGGCCGCCCCGTGGGTAAGGCTCGGCGCCATGTTGAATGCCTGACAGGCGCCATACATCATGTCATTGATCACAATGCGCATCATATTGGGGAAACCCTGGCCGCCGTATTCGGGATCCCGGGCGGCGGCAATCCAGCCGTCCTGACCGTATTGTTTAAATGCGTCGCGGAATTCCGGTGGACATGATACCCTTCCATCTTCGAAATTAACACCATGCTTTTCACCGATTTCCTGCAAAGGATCCACCACCCCCCTGGCAAAATTAATGGCTTCGGTGACCAACATGTCGAAGGTTTTTTCATTCAGTCCCTTGTAGCGGTCCAGCTTACCTAAGGCGCCGTATTGGAGCTGTTCCTTTAAAATAAAAAAAATATCTTTCTGATTGACTTTGAAATGTCCCATTTTTTCTCCAAAATACCTGTTAGCTCAGCCACTAAGTACATAGATTCATAAATACACTAACGTAAACTTTAAGGAATGGATTCTATTAAAGCAAAACATATCAGACAGGATTTACAGGATTATCTGGATATAAGGGCCTTCGGCCTAAGAGTATCTCGCCGTAGGCGAAAAATATCCCATTAATCCTGTAAATCCCGTCAAAAACAAGAAATTAAAATACCGAGATCAGATGACAGAAAAATGGGGTCGTAAGTCGGAAATATTGGAAGACAAATGTCAGAAATCAAATAACTCTGTCATCTGTGTTCTGTATTCTGTCATCCATCTTCTGTCCTCTACCCGCTATGCCCTTTACCCAGAGCCTATTTCTCCGCAACTCGCAACCCACATCCCGCAACTCGCAACTCGCAACTCAAAGTCCTATCTAATAAGGGACACGTTGCCGAGGTTTCATTTTGCTCGCGCTCAGCCATATGTAGCCGGTGATCGATAATATAATTCCTGATCCGATGCTATTCCAGGTAAAATTGGACGCAATCGTCAGCGGAATAGCGGCAAACAGGATCAATCTTTCATAGAGCTTGAGTTCTCTGAAAGCATATCCGCAAGCACTGGCGGCCAAAGCCCAAATTCCCAGCAGGGACATGCCCAAGGCATAGACGGCTTTTAAAGGGTCGGCCGAAACCAGTAATATATCGGGCCGATAAATAAGATAGAACGGCACCACAAATTTGGCAATCCCCACGCGAAATCCGACCAGCGCTGTTTTTAGCGGATCGGTGTCTGCAATGCCGGCGGCGGCATACGCAGCCAGAGCAACAGGCGGCGTGATGGTCGAGATAACGGCATAGTAAAAGACAAACATGTGGGCGGCCAATTCCGGCACCCCCATGCGAACAAGTACCGGCGCGACCACAATGGCCACCAGCAAATAGGCTGCCGTGGTCGTGATGCCCATCCCGAGAATTATCGACACCCCCATGGCCAGCAACAGCAGAACCGGTAAACTGCCATGGGCAAGGTCAACCAGCAGGTAGGAAATTTTCAGTCCCAGCCCGGTCAAGGTCAGCACGCCGACCACGATGCCCGAGCAGGCGCAGGCGGCCGCAATCGGAAGCACTGCTTTGGCGCCCTTTTCGAGAGCCAAAAAGATGGCTTTGATTCCCATGCGGGTATCTTTTTGAACCGCACTGACCAGGATCACCGCGATGAGAGAATAAAAACCGGCTTTCATGGCGGTAAACCCCATCAGCAGCATCGCGATCAGGACCAGAATGGGGAGAATTAAATGGCCCTTTTTCTTTATAACCGGCAGCAGCCTGGGCAAACTTTCTTTGGGCAGACCCTTAATTCCATGTCTTTGGGCTTCAAAGTGCACGATAATGTAGACGGATAAAAATGAAAGTACGGCGGGAACAAAGGCGGCGATGCATATGGTCAAATACGGTTTTCCGACCACACTGGCGATGATGAAGGCCGTCGCTCCCATCAGCGGGGGCATTATCTGGCCGCCGGTGGAAGCCGTGGCTTCAATACCGGCGGCTAATAAGGCCGGAAAACCCATTTTTCTCATCAAGGGAATGGTGACCGATCCGGTGGTCACCACATTGCCGACGGAACTGCCCGAAACAGAACCCATCGCGGCGCTGGATATCACCGCAATTTTGGCGGCCCCGCCGATTCTATCACCCGCAATGGCCGTAGACGCCTCCATAAAAAAATCCCCGACCCCGGAATTCACCAAAAAGGCGGCAAAAATAACAAACACGGCGATAAAGGTCGCCGACACGCCCAGGGGGATGGTAAAAAGTCCTTCGGTGCTTAAATAAGTGTAAGCGATAAAGCGGGACAGATCCATGCCGGAATGGGAGATATAAGGGATATCGATGTATGACCCTAGAAAACCGTATGCAATGAATATTATCGTGATAATCGGCAGGGCCCATCCCATGATCCGTCTCGTCATGTCGATGACCAGGATGATCAATAAGGTCCCCAGGACGATGTCTATCCGGGTGGCGGCACCGGCACGTTCGTAGAGAACATAATAGACAACGAAGGCGATATTGCCGCAACTGACGAGGGCCCCGATGGATGATCCAAAATTAATCACGGCCGACCATTTTCGCGCGCCCTCTTTTTTGCTAAACGGATACAGGTAAAAGGTCAGTATGAGGGCAAAAGCCAGATGGATGGATCTTTGCTGCAAGGCCGGAAACCTGCCGAATCCTGCCGTATAGAGATGAAAAAGGGCCATCGCCACAGCGGTGATCGAGATCAGCAATGCTACTTTTTTAACTCCTGAAGCTTTTTCATCACTCATGGGAGAGCATCCTTTGCGATAGAACGGCCAGTTTCGAGCTTTTTCTTACGGTGATCCGAATGAGGTCGCCTCCCCGGGCCACCTCATACAACGGCAGCCAGTGGCCGTTTAGACAGAGCATGTGCTTGGATATATCGCCGGCATAAAAGGTGTATGCCGCCATCCGGCGGTCATAGCCGGAAATTTTCGTGGTACCCGGAGCGATCAACTCGGCTTTTTCTGAACGATCGTATCCGGCATAGGGGGCCTGGAAGATGGTCTCGGTAAACATGAATTCGTAGTTTTCATTGACGACAAAGTGATCGGCCACCGGGAGCTTTTCGACTGAATTGATAAAAGCGATCCAGAGGTTATCACCCGGTGTGGCTGTCTTTTCTAACACCGTTTTGCCGTTGCTGATATCTTCGATGCTCAAAATATAAAGAGGGGAAAATTGCAAAAAGGCAATGGCGCCCAAAAAGATGATGCCCGCCCCCGCCAGCACAACTACCCTCTTGCCGATCGGTCTCTTGAACACGAAATGACACCTTGTTTGCGCAATTGCCTGGAAGCGAGAAGGCCTGAAAGCCGGAAGGCTTCGATGTCCTCGAGTCTTCAAGTGTTACAGTTTTCTTGATTTAAAGCATTACAACTTTATATTTTTTAAACATCACAGCTTTCAAGCATCCAAGCATTTTTGGAAACAAATTTCATTCACCTTAAACTGTTAACGAACACTCTATATGATCGAAAAAAGCTCAATTAAACGAATAACTCCCAATTGGTAATAACTCGATTGAGGCCTTACTTCAAAAGACCGACCTCTTTCCAGAATTTGGCTGCCCCGGGATGCCAGGGGATGGACATGCCTTTCGCCATCTCAGCAGCGGTCAATTTTCTGGCCTTGGCGTGGGCCTGCTTAAACTCGTCCAGGTGGTCCTTGGCCACCGCCTTGACGATATTGTAGGCAAGATCGGGCTCCAGGTCATCATAGGTAACCACCAAGCCCAGCCATTTCAAAGCAGGCACAGCGGTATCGATTTGCGGATAAGCACCGGCCGGAATAACGGATGGAGCGTAGTAAGGGTGGTGTTTTAGAATTTTTTCCATCATGTCTTTTTCAATAGGGATGATACGCATTTTGTTCAGGGTGCACAGATCGACAAAGGTCGCAGCGGGGGTTCCGATCGTATACATGGCGGCATCGAGGGTCTTGTCTTTTAGAGCCTGGGATTGCTCGGTAGCGGAAATAAACTGCGGTTTCACGTCCTTGTATGTCAACCCGTATTCCGCCAGGATTTTTTGGGACATATTGGCGCTACCGCTGCCCGGAGGTCCGAAACCGACCTTGTGTCCCTTGAGATCCTTGACACTGTGAATGTCCGTATCGGCCCGTGCAATGATGAGCAGGTCGATACCCCAGAACGAAAACAGACCGCTGATTTTGGCCGCGGGCTTCCCCTGGTAAATGTCTGTTGCGGTCTGGGCGTAGTAGGCCACATCCGGCATGACCATGGCCAGGTCGGTTTTCTTTTCATCCAACAGCCTGATGTTCTCACGGCTGGCCGCCGATGGGTGCGCAGAGGCTTCCGTATTCGGTATGTATTTATTGACGATACTTGAAATTGCGCCCCCTGCCGGATACCAGCTGCCCCCGGTACTGGCCGTCGCGATGGACAACAGGCGCTTGTCGGCGCCCTCGGCTGGATTGAAACTACCGGCCGTCACCAACCCGATGACCAACAGTGTAATAATTGCAATCGTTGTGTTTTTTTTTTCTCATTTTTTCCTCCTTTTGGCGTTAATGGTGATTGGTTCTTCGTTATTAGTGTAAAAAGCTCTTTTAAGGTTATGCCTGAAAGCCGGAATGCTGGGATGCTGACAGAATGTGGAATTTATAGGCTTTCAAGCTTTCCAGCCTCCCGGCTTCAAGCCTACCCATGACGAATAGCTCCCGATTGCAATGGTCGTATTTGTTTATTTGTCCTGCACAGTACTTGGTTGATCTTCTTCTTTTAAAAGCCTTTTCAACGCCTTGCCGGAAGGATTTCTGGGAATTGCCGCAACAAAAGCCACGGCAGTGGGTTTTTTATAGCTGGCAAGGTTGTTTTTACAAAAATCGATCACCTCCTGCTCATCGATGCGGTGCCCTTCTCTGATAGCGATGATGGCTTTGACCGTCTGGCCCCAGGTTGGGTGCGGAATACCGATAACGGCGACATCCGCCACCGCCGGGTGACCGATGAGAACCTCTTCAATCTCCCTCGGATAAATGTTCTCACCGCCGGAGACGATCATTTCTTTCTTACGATCGACAATATAACAAAATCCCTCCGCGTCCATTCTTGCCAGATCTCCGGTGTAAAGCCAACCGTTTTTTAGGGATTCCGTGGTAGCCCGCGGATTGCGGTGATAGCCCTGCATGACATTTGGCCCCCGGCATATCAATTCTCCCACCTCACCCGGGGGCAAGGGGTTATTATCCTCGTCAACGATGCGGACATCCACAAACGGCAAAATTTTTCCAACCGATCCATCTTTGCGCAACGAATCCGCCGCATTGAGAATCGTGATGCACGGAGAGGCCTCAGTTAACCCGTAAACATCATATACACCGTTAATGTTGGGGAAAAACTTCAAAAGTTTTTTTTTAATCTCCAGCGGCAATTTGTCTGAACCCGATGTGCATTTGGTGACCGAACGGGTATCATACATATGGACCCGGGGGTGTTGCAGGAGCATATTGTAAAGTGCCGGAGCACCGGAAACAATCGTCGCCTTTTCTTTCTCGATGGTTTTGAGA
>JBAVYC010000309.1:0-5486 GCA_049698595.1 Desulfobacterales bacterium
TACAGGATCCCGGGGCAAATGAGCAGTTCCTGGGACAGCTCGATGAAGATAAGAAAGAGTCGTTTATACCCGCCTTTTACCAGAAAGAAGATGCTCAGCAATGTTTGATACAATTGAAAACCGAGAAAGGCAGAAAATACGAGGTCCAGGCAATCTGTTATGACGAGCTGGCCAAAGACGCCGCAAAAAATGATTTTTTGATATTCATGCTAAAGGGAGATGGTGAAATCCTCAAAAAAATTATACCTTAGGTGAACAGAAACGTTACGGTCTTTGGCAAATGAGCCGACTTATCGAAACGATAGAGATTTAATTTCATTTTCTTCCGGGTCCCAGGCCATACAAAGCCCGCGGGTAAGGGCACCGCAGGTCACCACGCAGGGAATTTTTGCTGTCAGTTTAAATTTTTCTCCGGCAAAAATGGGCCTGCTGGTAATCTGCTGCCCCTGCAACCAGACGATTTCCGGCGAATGACTGTGCCCCCGGAAGATCACCCGATCAGGGAATTCCTTAAAAACTCGCTGGGCTTCGCGGTCTCCCAGGTCGCCAATCATGCAGGCTAAACCCAGTTCACGGACAAAGGGCAACGAGTGGGTAAAAATCGCGTTTAGATGATGTTTCACCAAAGGCAGATTTCTCAAATACCGTAAATTCTCCGGGGATACCGGCGGTTTTGCCTGACCGATATGATTGGCTACAAGGGCCTGATCATTGTTGCCTTTAATTATTATTACGCGAGGATCCCTCAGTTGGCCCAGACAGGCCTCGGCCGTCTCGGGATGGGTGGAATCACAAACATCGCCGAGATGATATATGGGTCGACAATCAATGTCTGTGAGCATCCCAAGGGCCGCTGTAATGGTTTCAGGCTGTCCGTGGCTATCCGCCATGATTCCGATCATAACTTTATCTTTTCAATTAGTGTCTAAAAGTGATTCCCGGCAAAACCGTCATATCACCAACGCCCCCCAACTGAAACGTGATCTATTTTAGGATCTCTGCCGGCTAAATTCGAATGACGATCGCCTGTTGAAGTAACCCTAAAGTGGACATAACTATTCTAAAATATATTAAAAATTACGCCTTCAGCCTCACCATACTTCCAAACGCAAAAGATGCAAATTTTATGGAATAAATTTTGCATCTTGAACCGTTTTAATAACAAAGAATCCTGGCCCAAAGGACCTGGTTTTGGATACACAATAAAAACGGGATGTGTTCGTAAAAGCAAAATCAACATTTTTTCACCATCCCGGCTGTACCCCAATGCAGATGCTGTAAACAATGACTGAAGATACATCATATTCCTTGGCCTGACAAACCCCCAATAAGGAACGCCGGGGCAACGACAAAATAGAAGCGATTTACTTTACCGGATAAGGCATTAAAATCCCGAATCGCAATACTCAAACTACAAACAATTAGCTGTATTATTGACGTGGTCCTGTAAAGCATGCGGACCCTGCCGGAAAATTGAATGAGTGACATAAAAAATGATATCCGAACCGCAGAGATGGGGGCAAAAGAATCCGAGCTGGTGCAGTCTGACACTCGGCAGGAAAAAGATGTTCATAATGCCGTAGACGATGATACCACCCAAGAGGATGCGCCAGCTCCGTCGCAGGAGGGAGAAAGAGAAGGAGAGCCCGCAACAACGGCATCGGACCCAACTATCCCGGAGCAACCCGACGGTTCTGCAGGGGCTGATGCAGCCCAAGCGGCTGAAGAGGAGCAGCCCCAGATTTCCGAAACGCCGGACGTAGCCAAAGCCCCGGAATCGGAACAACCGCCGGTTCAAGCAGACAAAAATGTGCCGGTTGAAACCCGGGACTCAGAAACCCCTGAAGATTTCGACCTTGATCTACTGCTTGATATCCCTCTCAAAATCAACGTCGAGTTGGGCCGTGCAAAAATTAAGGTCCAGAAGCTGCTGAGCCTCACCGCCGGATCCGCTGTCAAACTGATTAAGCTGGAGGGAGAGCCGGTGGATATTCTGGTAAATGAAACGCTGATCGCAAGAGGCGAAGTCATCGTCCAAAACGCAAAGTACGGAATACGTGTCACCGAAATCACCAGCCGTATGGATCGTATCCGAAGTTTCAACATATAGAAAGCTGAAACCTGAATCCGCCTCCGCCGGAACACCTGAAACTGTCATTTTCTTACGCCATTCTGTCAGAAAAAACCCGAAAAATGCCTATTCTTTCTGTGCGGGAACATCCAGGCTTCGAATCTCATATCCGGCGGCATCCAGGAACCGAGACAGATTGTCTCTCGAAATTACCAGGGTACTGGTATTGACCAGCGGATGAAACTGAAAGGCTTTCTGCTGTCCAAGGATCTTATCAAAAACAACTTCCACCACATGGTCCGTGTCCCGGATGAGCGCCAGAATGGTAACGGATCCGGGATCAACACCCAGATATCGCTTGAGCCGATCCGGCGAACCGAAACTCAATCGGCCGGCCCCGATAACAGCACCCAGAGCTTTAATGTCCACCCGTTTTTGGGCCGGCACGACCACCAAAAAATGACGTTTCCCTTTTTTGTCGCGCAAAAAGAGATTCTTGGTTTTAGCGGCCGGCAGCGGCGGCACCAGACGTTCCACGTCGGCAACCGTAAACACCGGAGGATGGTCGTGACGCTGGTACTCGATATGATGGTCTGCCAGAAATTGATACACGTCGGACATCGACGATTACTCCTTGACAGCCGGGACCGCCGGATGGGCACTGGCTGCACTGGTGGGGAATATGGGCTTATCATACAAAGTCTTCTGCGGATATTTCCCGTAATCGCTTCCGGTGTGGCAGCCCGGCCAACATCTTACCCGGTAATAACGCATCGGATGGTCCGGTACCGGACCGTCGCTGGGATACCAGACACCCGCGGCAATTGGAATTTCCCAGGAAGGCTTTTCACTTGAACTCCGCAGTTTATTTTCCGAGTCAGTTGCACCGGCGGGAGTGTTGCCGCCGATTGGCAGGAGTCCGCTAAAAGTTATCAGCATAGCTAATGAAGAAAGGACGACGATAGTTTTCATTTCTTCCTCCTTTTATAAAATTTGGGATGACAAGGCTTCCACTTCTGCAACGGTTTTTGCAATCGGCTTGCCCAACACCCGCTGCCCGTTGTCATGGACTAAAACGTTATCTTCGATTCGAACTCCCCCGAAGTCCCGGTAATTTTCGATCTTTTTATAATCGATAAAGTTTTCAAATTTACCTTGCGCCTGCCATTGATCGATAAGCGCTGGAATAAAGTATATTCCGGGCTCCACCGTTACCACAAAGCCCGGTTCCAGTGCCCGTGCCAGCCTCAGATGAGAAGTGCCGAATTGGTGGCTTCGCCGAATCGTATCGGTGTAACCGACGTCGTCTTCGCCGAGGCCTTCCATGTCGTGAACGTCCAGCCCGATCATGTGCCCCAGACCGTGGGGCATAAACAATGCATGCGCACCGGCGGCAACGGCTTCACTGACATCGCCCTTCATCAAGCCGAGGGAGTTCAGGCCGGCGGCAATTTGGCTGCAGGCCAAGGTATGCACATCTCGATATTCAACTCCGGGCATCACGGCCGCAATCGCTTTAAGCTGCGCGTTTAGCAGGACAGTATATATTTCTGTTTGTTTTTGAGTAAATTTTCCATCCACCGGAAACGTCCGGGTAATATCGCTGGCATAATGCATGCGGGATTCAGCCCCGGAGTCATTGATGATGATATCGCCCTGCTGCATGATATTTTCATGACGGGGGTTGTGAAGGATCTGGCCGTCAACGGAAAAAATAGAGGGATATGAAGCGCCGATCCCGTGTGCTTCCGCAAGGCCTGCCATGGCGGCCACGACCTCTTGCTCAAGCATTCCCGCTCGCGACATTTTCATGGCCAGCGCGTGCATTGCAGACGTTAGCTCAAGGGCCGTTTCAATTTGTTCGACTTCTTCCCGGGACTTGATTGATCTCTGAGCGACGACTGCCTTGATAAAGGATTTGGAGACAAAATTCTTCCCAAAAGCAGGGACGATCCCCAGCAAGGTCTGTATTTTTATCAGATTTTCCGGTCTGTACTGGGGCAAAAAATGAATTCTTCTGCTTTGCTGAAGCGCCTGTTTTAGTTCACCCTGCAGCTGATCCGGTGCGGCAGATTCTTTGAGGCCGCTTTTCAAACAATGGTGGTTCAACGAGGGTTGAGGACCCGTCCAGACCATATCATGAAGTGTCGGATCGCGTCCGAACAGGATTTCCCTGTTTGCATCGATATCAATTATCGCTGCCAATCCGGGCAAATCGATGCCCCAAAAATAAAGAAAGGTGCTGTCCTGGCGGAATGGATACGTATTTTCCGGATAATTCATCGGGGACAGGTCATTGCCGAGAAACAGAAGGATTCCGGATTGTAAATCCTTTTTTAAACGATCACGTCTTTCAATGTATGTACTGGTTTCAAACATAAGACCTCATTCAGCAAATCAGCAGCCACCAGCAGAGCGGGGGGTATGAGGATGGCCCCTGGAAGGGGCCGGGGCCACCTCTGCTGGTGGCCGCTGATTTTTTAAAAAGGATTTTGGCAACCTTTGATTTAGCTTGTTATTGGTCATGGTTCCGAAAAATTTCAGTCAACCGCATGGCCCGTCACCCACCCAGTTTGGCTCTCACGGGACAGCCGACCCAATGATCTGTGGCAATCTCCACCAGTGGCGGCATTTCACGCGAGCAGACATCGGCAGCATAATCGCAGCGGGGGTGAAACCGGCATCCCGTGGGGGGGTCGATCGCGCTGGGAATTTCGCCCTTTGGAATGGGATGGGTTCGCCTGAATTTGGGGTCCGGAACCGGCACGGCGGCCAGCAGCGAGGTGGTATACGGATGTACCGGGTGCTTGAACACCTCGTCTAATGGACCCATTTCAAGGATCTGGCCCAGATACATAATGGCGATCCGATCGCAGATATATTTGCAGGTCGCCAGGTCATGGGTGATAAAAAGATAAGTCAGATCAAATTCTTCTTTCAACTGGACCATCAGTTCCAGAATCATGGCGCTGACCGAAACATCGGCCATGGCGATGGGCTCGTCGGCAACCACGAAATCCGGCTTGGAAATTAAAGCCCTGGCAATCACCACCCGCTGGCGCTGACCCCCCGAAAGCTGGTGCGGATATTTTTTGCTCAAAAAACCGGCCGGTGAGAGTCCCACCTTCTCCATGATCTCATGGGTCATATCCCTGATTTCGCCGGCGCTGCATGAGGTGTGGATTTTAAGCGGATGACCAACAGAATCACCGATGCTCATCCGCGGGCTCAGAGAGGCAAAGGGATCCTGGAAGATGACCTGCATCTTTTCGCGCAGTTGGCGCATTTCTTCCACCGTGTTGTCGAAGACCGATTTGTCTCGGTATAGAACTTCCCCGGAGGTAGGCTCGAGAAGTCTCAACACCAGTCTGCCGGTGGTGGTCTTTCCGCAACCACTCTCCCCGGCAAGCCCCAG
>JBAVYC010000310.1:0-8721 GCA_049698595.1 Desulfobacterales bacterium
ACCAAAGAAAGGATTCAGGAGAATGACAACAACTATCCAAGAAAAAGCCATCAACACTTGTGAAAGACTCTCATGCCATGAAATCCTTGAAGACGATGCGGCCTGCATGCAACAAGAGTGGGACTGCGATCCCCGCTGGCATGGAATTGATCGCCCTTACACACCCGAAGAAGTCCTCAAGCTGCGGGGCACATTGAAGTTGGAGCACACCTTCGCGGAAGTCGGTGCCCAGCGCCTATGGTATTTGCTGCAAACAGAAGATTACATAGCAGCGCTGGGGGCGATGACCGGCAATCAAGCCGTCCAGCAGGTTGAGGCCGGCCTTAAAGCTATTTATTTGAGCGGATGGCAGGTGGCCGCTGACGCTAATCTAGCCCGTGAAATGTACCCGGACCAAAGTCTGTATCCCTCAAACAGCGTACCGGAAGTGGTCAGCCGTATCAACAATGCCCTGCGCCGCGCTGATCAGATTCAGGTCCTTGATGCCCGAAAGCGGGGACCCTATTGGTTTGCTCCGATTGTGGCCGATGCCGAAGCCGGTTTCGGCGGACCCCTGAACGCCTTTGAACTAATGAAACAGATGATCAACGCCGGTGCGGCCGGAGTCCATTTTGAAGATCAGCTGGCTTCGGCCAAAAAATGCGGCCATATGGGGGGTAAAGTTCTCGTACCCACTCAGGAGTTTATTACCAAGCTGATATCCGCCAGATTGGCAGCCGACATTTGCGGTGTTCCCACCGTATTGATCGCACGAACGGATGCAGAAGCGGCAAAACTCATCACCAGCGATATCGATGACCGCGACAAGCCGTTTATTGTTGGCGCCGACCGGACTTCCGAGGGATTCTATTATATTAAAAACGGTGTGGATACAGCCATTGCGCGCGGACTGGCCTATGCGCCTTACGCAGACCTTGTTTGGTGTGAAACATCACGTCCCAATATCGAGGAAGCCGCAAAATTCGCCGAAGCAATTAAATCCCGCTACCCGGATAAACTGCTGGCTTATAACTGCTCACCGTCATTCAATTGGAAAGGCAACCTGTCTGACAGCGAAATCGCAAAGTTCCAAAGAGAGCTTGGGGCCATGGGCTATAAATTTCAATTTGTCACCCTGGCAGGTTTTCATGCCTTGAACCTGGGTATGTTTGACCTGGCCCTGAGGTATAAAAAAGAAGGGATGCTGGCTTACTCAAATTTCCAGCAGGAAGAGTTCGCCCACGGCAAAGAGGATGGCTACATGGCCATTACCCATCAGAAATTTGTCGGCACCGGTTACTTCGATCGGGTGATTAATTCTATCACCGAAGGGGAGAGTTCGGTGGCGGCACTGGAGGGCAGCACTGAGAAGGATCAGTTTTAGAGGACAAGGTTTCAGGTGTCGGGTTTCAGGTGTCAGGACCGCCGCTGGTCCGAAAAACGTACTGTTTGATCGAAAAGTAAACTGTGCCTTTGGATAGTTTCATAGGAAGGTTTCAATAAAATCAGTTTCCTGTAACGCTCTTAACGAATTTGCTAACTTAACGAACTAAAAAATCTTAACCATCTAAACTGGGTAATGATATCCGTCGTCTGTCATCTGTTCTCTGTCATCTGTCTTCTGCTGTTTAGAAAGGAGAAAAAATCATCATGAATCTCGCAGTGCCCAGAGAGGTTCATCCGGGCGAAGTCCGGGTGGCCTTGATTCCGGAACACGTTGCCAAGCTGGTGAAAGTCGGGGCCGAGGTTGCGATCGAATCAGGGCTGGGGCAACCGCTCCGGATTACCGATGATCAATACACGCAAGCCGGCGCTTCGGTGGTAGCGGACCACAACCAGCTAATTCAGAATGCCGATGTGGTCCTGCGAATTCGCAAACCCCTCGCAGAAGAAGTGGAGCGGATGAAACCGGGCTGTATTTATATCAGTTTATTGGATCCCTTCAATGAACGCGAACTCATCGACATGTTCGTGACAAAAAATATCAGTGCCATCAGCATGGAGATGATCCCCCGCATAACCCGGGCCCAGAAAATGGATGTTTTGAGCTCCCAGGCCAATCTGGCCGGATATGTGGCGGTTATCCTGGCCGCTGAGCGGCTTGATAAAATTCTTCCCATGATGATGACGCCGGCAGGCACCATCTCACCTGCGCGTGTGTTCATCATCGGGGTCGGTGTCGCAGGGTTGCAGGCCATAGCCACTGCCAAACGTCTGGGCGCCCGGGTAGAAGCCTTTGACACCCGGCCGGTGGTGGAAGAGCAGGTAAAATCCCTGGGGGCGCGTTTTGTCAAGATCGACCTGGGAGAAACCGGCCAGACCAAAGACGGCTATGCAAAAGCGCTGACCGAAGAACAGCTTCAAAAACAGCGCGAAGGCATGGCGAAGATCTGTGCTTTATCCGATATTGTAATTACCACCGCCCAGTTGTTTGGCCGCAAAGCACCGTTAATCGTCACCGAGGACATGGTCCGCGGTATGTCGAAAGGTTCGGTCATCGTCGATCTGGCCGTGGAGGGTGGTGGAAATGTGGCCGGATCTCAGATTGACAAAGAGATCGATGTGGACGGCGTACGGGTCATCGGGTTGGGTAATTTACCGGGAAGAGTTACGGTGCATGCCAGCCAGATGTTTTCCTCGAATCTTTATAACCTGATTGAAGAATTCTGGAACGCTGAAGAAAAACGGATCGAGTTGAACTTAGAAGACGAGATTGTTAAAGGCTGTGTGATTACCCACCAGGGAAAAATCGTCAATGAGATGATTGCTAAACACTATGGTGCCTAAGGTCCAGACCTTGTTGTTCATCCAATAGGAGTGACCGTAGACCTTTATAGTCCGCGGAATTGACCAAAAATTGGGCCTTCATCGGTCTGGGTTAAAAGGTTCTGAGTTCCCGGTTCAGGGTTAATCGCTTCGCGTTTTTTCCCTTTCCCATTGATGGCATTGGTTAATGTGACTGGGAAATCAACCTGTGAACCTTTGAACCCTGAACCCTGAACCCTGAACCTGGAAACGATCACTTTACGTTAACTAAAGGAGCAACCCCATGTCTTTCGGTCTTTTATTTTTTGTTTTTGTACTGGCCATCTTTCTAGGTGTGGAACTCATCAGCAAGGTGCCGTCCCAGTTGCACACACCGCTGATGTCGGGCACCAACGCGATTTCAGGCATTACCATTGTGGGTGCACTGACTGCGGCAGGCAGCGGTGCGGATCTGCTGGGCTCCATCCTGGGGACCATAGCAGTCATTTTTGCCACCATCAACGTTGTGGGAGGCTATCTGGTTACCAACCGCATGCTGGCGATGTTCAAGCGTAAAAGCGGGGAATAGAAATGACGGATTACACCCAAACTCTCATCGATCTGGGCTACATAGCGGCCTCGATTCTCTTTATTCTGGGCATCAAAATGCTCGGCAAGCAGGAACGGGCCCGTATCGGCAACCTGGTGTCGGCCCTCGGAATGCTGATTGCGGTGACGGCTGCATTGTTTGAGTGTTGTCTTGACTTCACCTGGGTGATTACCGGCCTGGTTATTGGTTCTCTCATCGGCCTGATTGCCGCCCGCACCGTCAAGATGACATCCATGCCCCAGATGGTAGCGCTGTTAAACGGTTTCGGGGGCATTGCCAGTTTGCTGGTAGGGTGGGAAAACTATCACAGCCAGCCCGATAGCAATCTCTTCGTGCGGGTCGCCGTGCTGCTGGCTGTGCTGATCGGCGGTGTGGCTTTTTCGGGAAGCCTCGTCGCCTTTGGCAAATTGGCCGGGAAAATCTCGGGCAGACCTATCCTGGTCAAACGACAGGCATTGATCAACGTTCTGATGCTCGGGGCCGTATTGATCTGCAGCCTTTTTATCGTCTACAAGCCCACCGGAGTTTTTGCGTATGTGGTGTTTCTGCTGATCGTAATCTTATCCCTCTCACTCGGCGTATTCAGTGTCACACCCATCGGCGGTGCGGATATGCCCGTGGTTATCGCTCTTTTAAATAGTTATTCAGGCCTGGCTGCAAGTGCCGCCGGTTTTATTCTATTAAATAATGTATTGATCGTGGCCGGGTCACTTGTCGGTGCAAGCGGTCTCATCCTGACCAGCATTATGTGCAAGGCCATGAATCGCTCACTGAGTAACGTTCTGTTCAGCGGCTTCGCGGCCGGTCCCGGCAAAGCAGTATCCACATCTGTTCAGGGTGAGCCCAAGCCCATCTCGGCCGAAGATGCCTATTATATTCTGGAGGCCGCCGGTTCGGTAGTCATCGTACCGGGATACGGTATGGCCGTGGCCCAGGCCCAACATGCCGTCAGGGAACTGGGTGAAATCCTTGAAAACAACGGTGCTGAAGTCCGTTACGCCATCCATCCCGTTGCCGGCCGCATGCCCGGTCACATGAATGTGCTGCTGGCCGAAGCCAACGTTCTCTATGAACAACTGGCTGAAATGGACGATGTCAATCCCATCATGGAAACGGTTGATGTATGCCTGGTCATCGGGGCCAATGACGTTGTCAACCCCGCGGCCAGAGAAATCGAATCAAGCCCGATCTATGGCATGCCGATCATCAATGTGGATAAGGCCAAAACGGTCCTGGTGATGAAACGATCCATGGCTGCCGGCTTTGCCGGCGTCGACAACCCGCTCTTTGTAAAAGAAAATACCCGGATGCTCTTCGGAGATGCCAAGGCGACGGTGCAGCAGCTAGTGACGGAGTTTAAGGAAAGCTAAACCAGCTATGAACGAAAAAATTACTCGAATAGCGTCAAAAATTAAGGAAGGCGGTAAAAATGTCGTTTTTACCGGCGCCGGCATATCCACCGAAAGCGGTATTCCCGACTACCGCAGCCAGGGCGGCATCTGGGATAAATTCCGCCCGGTCTATTTTGATGAATTTATGGCTTCGAAAGAATCCCGGGTGGAGTATTGGAGGCGATGGGGGGAACTTTATCAGGGAATCACCAAGGCTGAGCCCAATGCGGCCCACCTGTCGCTGGCCAGACTGAATGAAATCGGATTGCTTCAAGCAGTGGTCACCCAAAATATTGACGGGCTGCACCAGGCTTCAGGACTACCCGATGAAAAAATTATCGAACTGCATGGTAACACATGTCGCATACGCTGCATGAGCTGCCGAAAAATTTCTCCCACCGCTAAAGTGCAACAGCGCCTGAAAACCGGTGATCCGGCGCCGCAATGTGAATGCGGTGGTTTTTTGAAACCGGACACCATCTCATTCGGCCAGGCCATGCCCGTAGCGGAGGTAGAGAAGTCCGTTACCCTTTCCAGTCAATGCGATTTTTTCTTGATCGTGGGATCAACCCTGGTAGTCCAGCCGGCGGCCCAGATGCCGGTTTATGCTAAAAACAACGGTGCTTTTCTGGCCATCATCAATCTTTCCGACACACCGTGCGACGACATCTGCGACGTGCTTATCCGGGAAAAAGCAGGAGATGTCCTTCAACAGATAATCCGTGAAGTGGAAAGCGGCTAAGATGAGACGTGTTGCCGGCGGCTGGTCACTGGTCGCTGGAAAAAGGTGGTGCTATAAATTTATGACACAAAATCTGCGTACGGCTCAAAATTCAGATTGCTATTTATGCCAACCCTGCTGCTTCGTGATCTCGAGAGATCATCATCGGGAATTTGAATTTTTTATTGACAAATCTTATGCTTACCGTTAACGTGAAGTCTCCCTCGTGAAAGGAGGCCTCAATGTCAAAACCCGGTACCCTCACCAAAGCCCGCATCGTCGAAGCCGTTGTTGAAACCAACGGGTACACCCAACAAAAAGCTTTCGAGACCGTTGAAATATTACTGGAGCTCATCAAACAATCCCTGGAATCCGGTGAGGACGTATTGATCTCCGGCTTTGGCAAATTTTGTGTGAAAAAGAAAAAGAAACGACGGGGCCGGAATCCAGCGACCGGCACCGACATGATGCTAAAACCTAGAAAGGTGGTCACATTTCAGTGCTCGGGCAAGCTGAGGGAAGAATTGAACAGAAAGTAGGCTGTGGCAAATAAAAAGCACGTCAAGGGACAAAAGACCGCAAAGAAGGTTCCTCCCGAAAGCTGGCAAAAACTTCAGGTTTGCTGAAAGTCGTTGAAAAAAGCGATGCCGAATCCTTATTCTTTGAGGAATATCAATGGCCATAAGAATTTGTGTATCATCAATCCTGCCTCTTAAGACCGGGAATTGCATGCATCTGCTAATATATCTCAGTTTCCGAGAGCCTTTACTTCTTCGAGATATGCATAACCTATCTTAATTATTACGTAAATTTTGATATCGAAATATGTTTAGATTTTGAATGCACGATATTTTCAAGCTTTCATCTACATATTGCAAGTTCGGGAAAATTTGTGATATTTTATGATATCACAGGTTTTGGGCGGTGTTGTTTTTTGCACATTATCTCAATGAATCACCAGCGGGGTGATATTTAGCTTTTGACAGGGGATATATGCCAAATCCTGTTTAATTCATGACCTCAGCATATTATATATCCTCATATTTGACACATCCTCATATTTGAGATATTTCAATTTTACCATCCTACGTTACTTTAACATTATTCAAACTGCTTGATCTTTAAATGGAGGGCACCAAAATGAAATGCCCGAAGTGTCAGTTTGAGAATCGTGAGGGGGCCAAATTTTGCATAAAATGCGGTGAGAAATTCGATGTTAAATGCCCTAATTGCGGCACCTTCTTACCTCCTGCGGCATTATTCTGTGAAGAATGCGGGTATGACCTGAGAGAAACCAAAGAAGCTCTTCACATCGACTATGACAGACCCCAATCTTACACCCCCAAGCACCTGGCAGACAAAATCCTGACTACCCGCAGTTCCATTGAAGGGGAACGGAAACTGGTGACGGTGTTCTTTGCCGATGTAGCCAACTACACATCTGTCTCAGAGAAGTTAGATCCGGAAGAAGTCCACCAGATCATGGACGGTGCTTTTAAGATCCTCATGGATGAGATCCACAAATATGAGGGCACCATCAACCAGTTCACCGGTGATGGCGTCATGGCCCTGTTTGGCGCTCCGGTTTCCCATGAAGATCATGCCCAAAGGGCCTGTTATGCCGCTCTATCCATTCAAAAAGCCCTGGGGGAGTATGGTGAGAAAATAGGGAAGGATACGGGGGTAAAGTTCAAGATGCGTGTTGGGCTCAACTCAGGGCCGGTGATCGTGGGCGCGATCGGGGATGATCTCCGGATGGATTACACGGCCGTTGGTGACACCACCAATCTGGGCTCCAGGATGGAGAGCCTGGCCGGACCCGGCACGATCCTGGTATCCGGCAATACCCACCGGCTAGTGAGGGAATTCTTTGAATTTGAGTCTCTGGGTAAAATTGAGGTGAAAGGTAAGAAAGAGCCGCAGGAGGCCTTTGAGCTGATCAAAGCCGGTGAGGTGGCGACCCGGATAGGAGCCTCTGTGGCCAAGGGACTAACGCGGTTCGTGGGCCGCAAGAACTCCATGTGTTACGTTTCAGTACCGGCGACGTCCTTGGCTACAAGATCCATGGCACGGCGACTCCCCCTATTTTAAATGTTAGGTGTTCCGTTCCGAGCGCGCCCCTATAGATGTGTGGAACGGAACACTTAAAATCGAATGCTGTCTGGTATGCCAAATTACTGTGGTAAGATTTATAGCAGTAAAGCGATTTATTATGACTGGTTAAAGGAAAAGATGTTTAGTGATAGAAGATAATTGATCGTCGGTCAGATCATCGGGGTCATGATCAAGTGGCAATGTGATGGTATCTACTTTAGAGTTGGGTTCGAGGGCATCTCGGATGCGGGTGGTAGCGCGGTGACCGGCAAAATCGCCATCGAGCATAAGAATCACGCGCTGGAGTGTTCGTAACAGATCACGCTGTGTTGGAGAAAGGTGGATGCCGAGCAGTGCAACTGCTGGGATACTCAGTTGTGCTAAGCGCATGACAGCCCACGGACCTTCCACGATGACCAGCGTTTTGTGGGTATATCCTCTCACCCGATGAAAATTGTACAGGAGCGCACTTTTGGGAAGGGCGGGGGGAAGCTTCCATTTGCCGTAGAGCTTGACCTGTTTGGGATGCCGGCGTCGTCCTGCGTATCCGATGGGATGCCCCTGCAAGTCATGGAGTCGGACGCCGATACAACCATTGAGAAAGCCGGGAGCATCATAGGCCCCGGCTTCAAAGCGTTTGGCGGTCAATAAGGCTATCCCTTTTTTTTTGAGCCAGGGGGTTGAAGCATTCAGTGTCAGAGATTTTGTGAAGGGGCGAAAGGCCTTTGTCATGTGGGTTTGGTGAAGCATGGATGAAGCTTTGGGGGTATTGGCCAAAGATGCAAGGTATGCAGCGCTCTGGCGGTATGTTTTGCTGTCAAGGAGTCGCACCAGCGCAACGACATCACCGCCGGCATTGCATTGGGTAAAGCAGTGCCAGATATTTTTATAAAGGCTGATGACAAAGGCGTTGGGGTTATCTCCGCCATGCACCGGACAAGGGCCAACGAGTTGGTGGCCGCGTTTTCTAAAGGCGGAAATGAGGCCCTTATCCTGCAGCACCGCTGCAATTGATACCCGGGCTTTGAGATATTTAAAGGTAAAGTGTTCAGGGATCATGATCCGGTATCCGGACTTTGAAGATATCGTAAGCGATCCATGGACATTGGTGATTCATAATGATACGGTTTCCGGTTTAGTTTCGGGGTGTTTTTTTAACAGGCCCATCCAACCATTTGAAG
>JBAVYC010000311.1:0-3999 GCA_049698595.1 Desulfobacterales bacterium
TGTTATAACAGATCGATATAGCAGAATAAACAAATGCCTAACATGATCTAAAATGCCTAAAATTAAGGAAACGCTACGCTTTGTCTCTTTTTTATACAAGTGCTCGTTCGACCCTGACGATAGACTCTGAGGCTCTCGACGGGCAGAATACCACGATTTTTGCTCATTTTAGTTCATTTTAAATTTTAGCTCATTTTCTCAATTAAAACGGAGGTAAACTATGAAGCAACTGAATCTTTATGAAGAAAATGATTTTTCGGAGAAAGCGTTTAAAAAATTGCTGGTGCACGACTCCCCTTATTTTAAGATCATCAATTTTAACTTCAAAGCCGGTCAGGAGCTTCCGGTGCACAGCCATGAGATTGAAGGTCAACTGAGTCTTGTTATCATTGAGGGCGAAGGAGAGTTTTTGGGAAAAGACGACACGACGCTGCCGGCGAAAACCGGTGATGTGGTGATCAGCGACATTGCCGAACCCCATGGACTTCGTGCTAAAACCGATCTGAGGCTGCTGGTTACGATTGCGCCGCCGATATAGCAGTTTTAATTTGGTATATAGTTTTTTATTGACACAGATTGCTACCTTGTGGCAATTAGAAGTTAGGACTTGGCGAGAAGCAATTTGCAGAGAATCAACCGGCACTTCGAAATTTTAAATCTCCTCTTTTTTGCCATAAAATGTTGTAGATCGACCTTTGGAGGACACTAAAATAATTCACAAGACATAGGGAGGGAAAATGATGGCTGCCCAAAAAATATTACTTCCTTATAATTTCAAGACCCTGGACCAAAAAGCCCTGGCCTTCGCAAACAATACGTTTGGCCACCTTGAGGAAGTAGAAATCACCCTCTTTCATGCTTATACGCCCCTTCCCGAAATTGAAGCCGAGAGTACATCGGTTATGGGAAAGCTGAAAGGAGATTTGAGTTATCTCAGTCAGAAAATCATGCAGCTGGAGACCGAACTTAAAGCCGTGGAAGAAAAGCTGCTGGAAGGTGGATTTGCAAAAAGCTGCATACACACCGTTTTTAAACCGCGTAAAAAGGACATTGCATCCGAGATCATCGAGTATGTTTCCAACGATAAATCCAGCGTGATCGTCATCAATCATAAATCCGGGAAAGCCAGCCGCTTTTTTACCGGCAGCGTTTTCAGCAAAGTCGTTTCAGCTTTAAAAGATACCACCGTCTGCATAGTGTCCTGAGATCTGTCTGCAACCGGCTGAAATCCGCTAACCGCCGCAACTCATAAGACCTGCAGACTAAAAACAGGTGAGGAGGTATTCGATGGGTAACGCAGAAAAAATAGATATCGACGTCTTTAAAGCGGTCGCCAGAGCCATCGCGCATTCAGACGACCTTGAAATCATGACCGGCCATTTAACGCAGCTACTGGTCGGCACCCTGGAAATAAAAGGATGCTCCATTTTTGCTCTGGAGCCGGAGAGTGGCGAACTTGAATTGCTGTCAGGTTTCGGTCTCAGTGTCGGCTACCTGAACAAAGGCCCTGTTTTTTCGGGCAAAAGTATTGGCGACATCAAAAATGGGAAGCCGGTGATCATCCGCGATCTGAAGGACACGGACCTTTTACAATATCCCCAGGAGGCCAGTGAAGAGGGCATCGGCGCCATAGTTTCGGTTCCGATTAAGTTCTACGGCAAGAATATCGGTGCGCTGCGCTTGTATCACCATGAGCAGTGGGACATTTCTGAACAGGATATCGATTCTTTGCTGGTGCTGGCCGAAAATATCGGTTTGGCCATGATGTACACCCGTCTTCTGAACGCTTTAAAAGAGGTTAAAGGCACCGTTAACGAAGTGCATTCGATCTGGTTTAATGCAATCGGCGGCTAATTCAGATAAAACTTCAATTTGGTTATATCTTTTCATTGAGTTGTGGAAAATCAGAATCCTAACAATTGCCTGGTATGCAGTGGCGTATTTTTTATTGACAACCATACCACGATGTATCAACATATAAGCTGCCAATAAATAAAACTCGGAACCAGGGACTAAATTGATGGACAGCCATGAATTCAAATCTTATCGGGAAAAATTAAACAAAACCCAAAAGCAGATGTCACAATTACTGGGGACATCTTTGAAAGCCATTCACAGCTATGAGCAGGGTTGGCGTACCATTCCGCCGGCAGTGGAACGACAATTGTTTTTCATGGTTTCCCGGATATCCAGCAGCCCAAACGGCAACAAACCCTGCTGGAGAATAAAAAAATGTCCTACTGAACAAAAGAAACAATGTCCGGCCTGGGAGTTTAAAAGCGGAAATCTTTGCTGGTTTATCAATGGCACCATCTGTGAAGGCAGCGCTCACAAGAACTGGGAAGATAAAATGAAGGTCTGCCGATCCTGCGAGGTATTCACCAGCATTTTTTGATCACCCCTCCTCTCTTCTTCCTGCCTACCTGCCAAAGGCCTTTTGGTATCGTCGGGCCGGTGAATCCGGGAAGTTGGTACCAGCGTCCACAGTTAGAAACTCGGTGTTTTCTGTTATGGTTTTAAAAACGGCTTTCTCAATTCAGTACTGAAGTCGACATAGTTCGGCCATCCGAATTAATTCATCAAGCATCCTGGACCTGCAGGTTTTCAATTCAGAACTTAATTACCAAAGGAGACGGGTTATGAGTGACAATTACAAATTTGAAACATTATGCCTGCATGCCGGCCAACAACCGGATACAGACACAACTGCCAGAGGTGTCCCGGTTCACCGGACTTCTTCATATGTGTTTAAAAGCACCGAACATGCAGCCAACCTATTTGCTCTCAAAGAACTTGGCAATATTTACACCCGCATCATGAACCCCACCCAGGATGTTCTGGAACAGCGGGTTACAGCCCTGGAAGGGGGTGCAGCCGCCCTGGCCCTGGCCTCGGGGACTTCAGCCGTTTATTATGCCATAATCAATATCTGTTCGGCCGGCGACGAGATCGTATCCGCAAATAACCTTTACGGCGGGACCTATACGATGTTTGACGCCATATTACCCCAATTTGGTATCCAAACAAAGTTTGCCGATCCGCGGGACCCACTTAACATTGAAACGGCAATATCGGAAAAAACCCGGGCGATCTTCATTGAAGCCATCGGCAACCCGCTGCTCGAAGTCACCGACATCGGGGCAGTCTCTGAAATTGCCCGAAAGCACAATCTGCCGCTGATTGTCGACGCAACCTTTACAACGCCGCACTTGCTGAAAAGTATTGAATATGGGGCCGATATCGTGGTCAACTCGCTGACCAAATGGATGGGCGGACACGGTACCGGCATCGGCGGCATCGTTATCGACGCCGGTAAGTTTGACTGGACAGATCCCAAATTCAGACTCTATAATGAACCCGACGCAAGCTACCACGGTATCCGTTATGCCCGGGATCTGGGGGATCTGAATCCCGTGGCTTTTATTATGCGAATGCGACTGGTGCCGTTACGCAATCTGGGGGCCTGTATCTCTCCGGATAATGCCTGGATGTTCCTGCAGGGATTGGAAACGTTACCGCTTCGCATGCAGCGGCATTGCGACAATGCAATGAGTGTGGCCCAGTTTCTGAAAACGCATTCAAAGGTTAACTGGGTACGATATCCGGGATTGGAGGATGATCCCACATTCCCGGTTGCCGGAAAATATCTTGAGAACGGATTCGGCGGCATGGTGGTGTTCGGGATTGAAGGCGGTCTTGAGGCCGGCAGTAAATTTGTCGATAGTTTGAAACTCTTCTCTCACCTTGCCAATGTGGGAGATGCCAAAAGCCTTGTGATCCATCCCGCAAGTACAACCCATTCGCAATTGAGCGCAGCGCAGCAAAAATCCGGCGGACTGACACCGGATCTGGTGCGCCTATCGGTAGGCCTTGAACATATTGATGATATTATTGGAGATTTAGAACAGGCCTTTGGCAAGGTATGAAAGCTAAGAATCTGGGCCCAGAGGACGCGGCTCTGACTCACCTCTTGTGGGGGCTAACATAATCGCGATGGTG
>JBAVYC010000312.1:0-3735 GCA_049698595.1 Desulfobacterales bacterium
GAGTTCGAGTCTCGTCGCTCCCGCCAATTTAAATAAGGTTTGTCATTAGGTAAAAAAGGTTAATCAAAAATTTGGTTAACCTTTTTTTAATCCACAGATTTTCAGATTACACGGATCATCCGAATAACTTGAAACACCCTGTGCAATCTGTCGGGTTTAATTTCCCAAAACTTGCCTCGACAGATTAAAATCAACCTAATTGGGATACTCAGCCAGATCTGCTGTGGGGCCAGTTTATTTATGGCGTATGTCGTCTCTATGATTAAAAGCTAAAAAAACAAAACCTATCATTGCAATGGTAGGTTCTTTGATTATATTTAATCCATTATGATAAAATCGATTATAGCCGGAACCGGCAGCTATATTCCGACCGTAAAGGTCCTTAACCGGCAGTTTCTGGGTAATGAATTCTATGAAGCGGATGGGACGAGGATTACAAAACCAGCCGCGGATATCGTCAATAAGCTCCAGGAAATCACCTGTATTCGTGAAAGAAGGTATATTGAAGATAACCTGAATCTTTCCGACATTTCTTTTATGGCTGCTGAATATGCGCTGGCGGGTATCGACAGGGAAAACCTCGACTACATCATCGTTGCCCAGAATTTTGGGGAGGTTAAGGCCGATAATATAAAATCCGACATGGTGCCCACCATCGCCGCCCGGGTGAAACACAAACTGAGAATTAAAAATCCCTATACGGTTGCTTATGATGTTCCATTTGGCTGTCCGGGGTGGCTGCACGGAATGACCATCGCCGATTATTATATCAAGTCCGGTGATGCAAAAAAAGTGCTGGTTATCGGCGCGGAGACATTGTCGCGGGTATGTGATCCGCATGATGTGGACGGCATGATCTATTCTGATGGGGCCGGCGCCACTTTGGTGGAAGCGACAGATAAGGACTGTGGTATTCTGTCCCATGTCACAAGATCGGATACCTATGATAAAGCGTATCTTTTGGGGGTCGGTAAATCCTACAATCCCAGTCATGGCGGTGATGAACTGTATATCAAAATGCAGGGCCACGAGATATATAAATATGCCGTCCGGACCGTTCCCGAAGTGGTAAAACAGAGCCTGGACAAGGCTGGATTGACGTTAACCGATGTGAATAAAGTTCTGGTACACCAGGCAAATCAAAAGATGGACGAGGCGATCTTGGCCCGGTTGTTTAAGTTGTATCAAATAGAAGATATCCCCGAGCACATTATGCCGATGACAATCTCCTGGCTTGGCAACAGTTCGGTGGCCACGTTGCCGACGATGCTCGACCTTTTGCAGCGGGGAAAACTCGATAACCATGAATTGCATACCGGAGATATTGTTGTGTTTGCTTCGGTGGGCGCCGGCATGAACATTAATTCGATGGTTTATAGGATGCATTAATATAGGTTGAGCGGTTCAGGGTTCAACGTTCCGGGTTGAAAAACCCTCAATCGGCTAACTTTTGTAATAATCCTGCAGGCATTTATAATGGACAGGTTCACTATTGTGGGCTTTAAGGCCGCGCACGACGGCCTCGGCTGCCGAAAGGGTGGTTATAAAAGGCACCCGGTTTGTAATCGCGGTCCAGCCGATAGCGTATTCATCCGTCCGGGAACGTTGGCCCAGGGGCGTGTTGATGATAAGGTCGATTTGTCCGTTTTTAATATCATCCACTACATTGGGCCGACCCTCTCTAATTTTTAAAATGGTCTTCACCGCTATTCCCCGATTTGAGATATATTCCGCCGTTCCCTGGGTGGCCACGAGTTTATAGCCGAATTTTCTCAATCCTTCGGCGATGGGAAGAACCCTGGCTTTATCGTTGTCGTTGACGCTTAAGAACACGGTTCCTGCCTTCGGGATGGTGATCCCGGCGGCTTGAAACGCTTTAAACACGGCTTCGCCGAATTTAGGGGCAATGCCCATGACTTCGCCGGTGGATCGCATCTCCGGGCGCAAGAAAATATCTGTTTGCCCGAAACGGTCAAATGGGAAGACGGATTCTTTAACGGCAACGTAGGGCAGCTGATCCCTAAGTTTGAAATCGAGTTGATCGAGCTTTTTGCCGGCCATCACTTGCACGGCCATTTTGGCGATGGGAATCCCCGTGGTTTTGCTGACAAAAGGCACGGTTCGCGAGGCCCGGGGATTGACTTCGATGACATAAAGGGTGTCAAACATGACGGCAAACTGAATGTTAAGGAGACCTTTTACGTTGAGTGCACCGGCCAGCATCCGGGTGTATTCCCTGATATCTTCGTGTTGATCGCGGCTTAACAAAAAAGGCGGCAAAACCGCCATGCTGTCGCCTGAATGAACCCCGGCCTCTTCAATATGCTGCATGATCCCGCAGATTTCAGTTTGCTGCCCATCTGAGATAGCGTCCACGTCAAATTCGTAGGCATCTTCCAAAAAGCGGTCCAAAAGCACGGGATGCTCTTCGGAGGCCGTGACCGCATGCTGCATGTAGTGTTTCAAGGACTCGAGGTCGTAGACGATTTCCATGGCCCGGCCGCCTAGAACATAAGAGGGCCTTACGACCAACGGGAACCCAATGCGCCTGCCGACCTCTATGGCCCCATCAATGGATGTGGCGGTTCCATACTGGGGGTGAGGAATATCCAATGAATCCAGCAAGGCGCCGAAGCGATCCCGATCTTCAGCCAGGTCGATGGAATCCGGCGACGTCCCCCAAATCGGCACCCCGGCTTTCTCCAGGGGCAGGGCCAGTTTCAACGGGGTCTGGCCGCCGAATTGAATGATAACCCCATCGGGCTTTTCAAGCTCTACAACGCTTAACACATCTTCATAGGTCAAAGGCTCGAAATAAAGTTTGTCCGCCACATCGTAGTCGGTGCTGACCGTTTCGGGATTGCAATTGATCATAATTGCTTCAATTCCCAGGGATTTTAGGGCCAGAACACCGTGAACGCAGCAGTAGTCAAATTCGATTCCCTGGCCGATTCTGTTCGGGCCGCCACCGAGTATGATGACTTTTTTCCTCTGCGACGGGATGGATTCGTTCTCCTGGTCATAGGTGGAGTAATAATAGGGGGTAAAGGATTCGAACTCCGCCGCACAGGTATCAACGATCTTATACGAGGGTCGCACGCTGTGGGCCTTTCTGAAACTTCTGATTTCGCCTTCGCTTTTCCCGGTCAGCAGTGCAAGATGTTTATCGCAAAATCCCAGTCGTTTGGCACGGACAAGGGTCTTGGGGGAGATGGTGTTGCGCTTTTTGTACTCTGCCACGATCGCCGTTTCAAATTCGGTGAGCTGGTACAGATTTTCAATAAACCACAGATCGATTCCTGTAATTTGCGATATTTCGGTCCGGGGAATTCCGCTTTTCAAAGCCTGCCAGATTTTTAAAATCCGGTCAGGGGTTCCGGATCGAAGATCATCCAGCAACACATCCCGCGGCATCTGATCATAGCAGTCGGTATCATTGGCGTGAAATCCGGACCAACCGTTTTCCAGCGAACGCAGTGTTTTGTTCAGCGCCTCTTTAAATGTTCTGCCGATACCCATGGCTTCCCCGATGGACTTCATTTGAGACGTCAGGCGCGGGTCTTCATCCGGGAATTTTTCGAAATCCCAGCGGGGAATTTTTACCACGACATAATCAATAGCCGGTTCAAAGCTGGCCGGCGTCTTGCGGGTAATATCGTTCGGTATTTCGTGCAAACGATATCCGACAGCCAGCTTGGCGGCGATCTTGGCAATCGGAAAACCGGTGGCTTTAGA
>JBAVYC010000313.1:0-4014 GCA_049698595.1 Desulfobacterales bacterium
ATTATATCCTGGGCATCTTCGTCATGATCTTCTACTGGGCCTATGTCGGACAAGCATGGAATGTGCTGACCGGATATACGGGCCACATATCCCTGGGTCACGCGCTCTACATCGGCATCGGGGCCTACACCACCACCTATCTGGCCCTGACCTTCGGCCTGACGCCCTGGATCGGCATGTTTTGCGGCGGATTGATCGCCGCTGCGATCGCCCTTTTTCTGGGATTTCTGGGATTTCGATTCGGACTTCGCGGTGTTTATTTCGTCATCATGACCATCTCCTTCGCCGAGATTACACGCCTGATTGTTTCGCACATCGAGGCCCTGGGTTCTTTTACGGGGATATTCCTGGATTTCAACCCCTCTTTCTGGAACTTCCAGTTCCGGGGCAATCAGCCCTACTATTACATATCCCTCGGCTTTATGGTGGCTTCGCTCGTCGTGGTGCGCCTGATCGAGACTTCCAAGGCAGGCCGCTTCATGGTCGCCATCCGGGAAGATGAAGAGGCCGCCCAGGCCCTGGGTGTCAATACCTTTAAATACAATATGATTGCCATTGCCATCAGCGCGTTTATGACCTCACTGGCCGGTGCTTTTTACGCCAACTATATTTTTTATTTGCATCCCAACACCCTGTTCGGCATGTCGACCAGTATCGATCTTATCCTGCGGCCCATCGTCGGGGGGCTTGGAACCCTTTTTGGTCCGGTCATCGGATCATTTATCCTGACGCCGCTTTCGGAAATATCCCGGGCATATTTTGCCAAAGGCGGCCTGGAGGGGTTGCACCTGATACTCTACGGTGTTCTGGCCATATTGGTGGTGCTTTTCATGCCCAAAGGGATCATTGTTTATGTAAAAAAATTGCTGAATCCCGTTTTGAAGTTGTCGCAGGGAGAATAGGGGGGCGGGCTGCAAGATGCGGGCAAAAAGGGCAGAGGGCATGACGCAAGACGGTCAGAAGACCGAGTTGCGGCGTACGAGTTTCGAGTATTGGGTTTCAGGTGTCGGGTTTCCCGCCGCCTGCGGATCAGCACTGCTGCTGACTGCTGGAGCGATTAGTTTGATAGAAAAAGAGACTTCGGCTTTGCTGTGCTTATGAAAAAGTGAATAACGGATGACGAAGGAAGGAATGCTATCGGTTTTAGGAATTCCAAAGATAGAGCGCAGCGATTCCATCAATCCAAAACCCGCAATCTAAAATCCAAAATCAAATGAGCATATTATCGGCAAATAAACTGACCAAAAACTTCGGTGGTCTGATGGCCGTCGGCAATCTTTCCTTTGAACTAGAAAAGGAAGAGATTCTGGCGCTGATCGGTCCCAACGGCGCCGGCAAGACGACCGTTTTTAATTGTTTGAGCGGTTTTCTAACTCCGGATGAAGGTGAGGTTATTCTTGAGGGAAAGTTGCTTGCCGGTCTGCAGCCATTCCATATCTGCCAGTTGGGCATGGCCCGGACATTTCAAATAGTCAAACCGTTCCCGACGATCTCCGTTTTGGACAATGTCATGGTGGGAGCGCTTTCCAAGGAAAAATCAACCGCGGATGCCAAAAAGAGGTCCCTGGAAATCATCGAGTTTACCGGCCTTTCCCGAATGACAAATAAAGAGGCCCAAGGGTTGCCGCTTCCCTTAAGAAAACGCCTCGAGTTGGCCAGGGCTCTGGCCACTCAACCCAGGGTACTATTACTGGACGAGGTTATGGCCGGGCTTAACCCCACCGAAGTGGATGAATTGATTGCGTTGCTGAAGGAAGTCAACCGTCTGGGGGTCAGTATTTTATTGATCGAGCACGTCATGCGGGGGGTCATGGCTTTGTCTCAGCGAGTGATCGTTATCAGTTATGGCGTTAAAATTGCCGAAGGGACCCCTGAAGAAGTGGTCCAGGACAAAGAAGTTATCGAAGCCTATCTGGGTAAGGAGTTTCTGAGTGCTCAAGGTTAATGAAATCGATGTATATTATGGCGACCTGCAAGCCTTGAGAGACGTCAGTATCGAGGTCCGGCCGGGGGAAATCGTATCGGTGATTGGTTCCAATGGCGCCGGAAAATCCACCCTGTTAAAGGCCATTTCCGGAATGCTGCGACCCCGCAAAGGGGCAATTTCCTTAGACGACAGCGATATATCGCATGCCCTGTCGTCCCGCATCGTCGAACAGGGTATCAGCCACGTACCCGAAGGCAGACAGATTTTCCCCACCATGACGGTCTTGGAAAACCTGGAAATGGGCGCCCAGTTTCCCCGCAACAAACAAGTCCAGCATGCAACCATGGAACAGGTGTTTGGCTATTTCCCCCGGTTAAAGGAACGTCTCGACCAGAAAGCCGGAACCCTGAGCGGCGTTGAACAGCAGATGCTGGCCATGGGCCGCGGCTTAATGTCGCTGCCCAACCTTATGATGCTGGATGAACCATCATTGGGTCTGGCGCCTGTTCTGGTGAGCACCATCTTTGAAATTATCGCAAAAATCAACCGGCGCGGAACCGCCATCCTGTTGATCGAGCAAAATGTCTTTAATTCCCTTAAAATTTCTGATCGCGGCTATGTAATGGAAAATGGCCGGATTACGCTTAGCGGGGCAGGTTCGGAGCTGCTTGAAAATCCCCATATTCGCAAGACCTATCTGGGATTGTGAAAACAGGTTGCAAGTTTTAGCTACCTTCTCAGAAGCCGGATCCAGCGCCATACGTTCAAAAGCCCGATCAAGGAATTTGCCACATAGGTCAGCGCACAGGCCAGCAGAATTTTTTTGGCGGCGGGAATATCTTCCGGGGGTATGTAAGATCCGGCTGACAGCATCGGTAGGGCACGGTTGAAGCTGGCATCAAACTCGGCCGGAAGGGTCAAAAGGTGCACCAACACCGGGACACACAGCGTGGCAAATCCCCCCAGAAACATCAACACCCCGACGGACGGCGCCCGGGTGAGGGCGGCCAGCACCGGAACCCCCATCATGATAACGGCCCCGACCCGTTCGATTTTTTGGGCCGTACCGATCAGCCGGGTTCGGGTCTTAAGAGGTTTATAACCGGTATGGTCCTGGATGGCGTGCCCGACCTCATGGGCGGCAACCACCACGGCCGTGAGCGTTTTACGGCCACAGACTTTACTTGTCAGGCGAATGATTTTCCCGACAGGATCATAGTGGTCGCCGGTGTCGGTCATATCCACCGTAACATCGTTTAACTTCAGGCGCGCTAAAAGCATGTGGGCCAGATCGATACCGGTTCCGCTGAAATATTCCTGCCGGTTGTACTTGTCTAATACATGCTTGGCCCATAAATGCGGCCCAAAAAGGGCCACCATTGCGAGAACAATAATGATATATATCATTTTATTCAAACATTGAAAATCAGGTCCTCCCGCTTTCCGAGCCGCAAGCCGGGCGATGCCCTATGGCCCAAAGCCTGGATCAGGATTCTCTACTTTTTAATCGTTGCTGCAGCCTTAGGCGACTGTCGATACCGACTTTATTCATAACCCAAGCTTTCAGACCCGCTAGTCCGACCGAGCGGCTATCAATGGGGCGTAGGCTCAAAAGGTTTTGCCGTTCCAGCCGAACATTTCCCTTGATAGATCCTTGAAATCAATAAAAATTCGATTTGGGGGTATCCCCAGTTGCTGCTCGACAAAGCTGCAGATCTTCTCCGACAATTGCGGGCAGCTTTCGATGGGCAGCCCGATGCTTTTGAGCCGCACAAACGCGGTTGGTTCGTCGCTGCCGGCAAATATTAGGGGAGTTTCGGGTTTTATGGCAATCATGACATACGATTCGGGTTTGCCCAGCAGTTCGGCAATAAGTGCCGACGTTTTTTTCATCAAGTCCCGGTTCGATGCCTGATCAATCGTTTGGTTGGTTTCGATGCTGAAATACGGCATGATTTTCCCTCCACGTGTTGTTTGCAGCTTGATCTCAATTTTATAACGTCATTTTAATGCATATTCATCTTGTTGATCCTGTCAGATAAAAGATATTTAAAAAAGAATCCATTCCTTCTTTATTATCCGTCTTA
>JBAVYC010000314.1:0-1834 GCA_049698595.1 Desulfobacterales bacterium
GTTTAAAACCCATTCCTTCTGGGAACTCTACCGCTGGTATATCGTTGCCGCAATCTTAATTTTCCTGGTTGAATTCGGGCTGATTTCTTTTCTGTTGAGACAACGGGTGCAGCGCCGCCGGGCTCAAACCGAACTCGCAGAACGATTGGGTTTTGAGGAGATGCTGTCCGCGCTTTCGGCCCGTTTCGTGAACCTGCCCCCGGAGCAGGTGGATCCGGAAATAAGGCGCGTGTTGGAATCAATCGGTAAAGTCTTTGACCTGGATCGGGTCAGCATATTTGAAGTATCGGAAAATGACCAAAAGCTGCATCTCGTTCATTCTTACAAAGATGCCGATATTAAAGTGCCTCTCTCTGAAATCCCATTCGAGCAGCTTCCATGGGCCAGACAAAAGGTATTCAACGGTGAGACGCTTATTTTTTCCGATTCCGAAGACTTGCCCGCCGAAGCCGGGGCGGAAAAGAATTTCCTTCGTGCTCAAGGCATCATTTCGGTGGCTGCGATCCCCTTATCGACCGGCAAGAAAACGCTGGGTCTGATGTCACTCACAATGCTGAGGCACCGCAAAAAATGGCCGAATGAGCTCATTCGACAATGCCAGCTGGTCGCGGAGGTTTTTGCCAATGCACTGGTGCGCAAACAACACGAAGAATCACTGATGCAGGCCGAGGCGAAATATCGAACGGTGGCCGATTTTACCTATGATTGGGAGTACTGGGCGAACGTTGACGATACGCTGGAATACGTCTCCCCATCCTGTGAACGCATCAGTGGCTACACGACTCGGGATTTCGTTGACAACCCGTCACTTTTCAAAGAGATTGTCGCACCGGAGGATCGTGATATATGGGACAAGCATTATCGTGATTCTCGACAGGGGCCAAAAGCACACGAGATTCAATTTCGGATTCAAAGACGGGACGGACAGATCCGCTGGATTGAACACAGCTGCCAGCCGGTGACAGACGATCAGGGCGGCCTGCGGGGTTTTCGCGCCAGCAACCGCGATGTTACGTCCCGCAAACTAGCAGAGATCGACAAGCTCAATGCCTACACGGAAATTGAGCAGTTGAAACACCAGCTGGAGGCTGAAACTGCTTACCTGCAGGAGGAAATCAAGCTGGAGCACAATTTTGAGAGTATCATCGGCAAAAGTGCCGCCCTCCAATATGTTCTTTACAAGGTAGAACAGGTCGCTGCTACCGATTCCGCTGTTCTGGTTCTGGGCGAAACCGGTACCGGTAAGGAATTAATTTCCCGGGCTATCCACAACAACAGTCTGCGCAAGGCCCGCCCCCTGGTGAAAGTCAACTGCGCCACCCTGCCGTCACACCTTATCGAAAGCGAGCTGTTCGGCCACGAGCGCGGCGCTTTTACAGGGGCCCAGACCCGGCAAATGGGTCGGTTTGAAGTGGCCAACGGCACCAGTATTTTTCTGGATGAGATCGGCGAATTGCCATTGGAGCTGCAGACCAAGCTGCTGGGGGTGCTTCAGGACGGGGAATTCGAACGTCTGGGCAGTCCCCGCACGATCAAGGTCGATGTGCGGGTGATTGCCGCCACCAACCGGGACCTGGAAGCGGAAATTCGCCAGGGCCGCTTTAGGGAAGATCTCTTCTACCGACTGAATGTTTTTCCGATTACGGTGCCGCCGTTGCGGGATCGCACCGAAGACATTGCCCCGCTCGCCGACTTTTTCGTTGAGAAAGCGTCCAAAAGGATAGGCAAATCCATTGAACTCATACCGGAAGGTGTGATGAAGAAGTTACAGGATTACCCCTGGCCCGGCAACATCCGGGAGCTGGAAAACGTGATCGAGCGAGCGGTCATCAAC
>JBAVYC010000315.1:0-2225 GCA_049698595.1 Desulfobacterales bacterium
ACATTGAGGAAGTCGAACGAGGTGAACCCTGCCGCACCGGACAGACCCTGACTCCCAAAGCGTTTTATGACGGGCCGGAAGACCGGCCGGTACCGCCGTTGAGCGATCGAAATAAAATTGCCCGCTCGGGCATCTGCCACACGGTTGACGAGTGGGCTGCGGCCAGAGAAGAAAGAAAAAAAATCGTCGGCAGCGGGCACGCGATCATCGAGGAAATTGAAGATCCCAGTAAGAAGTCGGGGATTAAAAAAGTAGGAAAGCTTTAAAAAAAATTGTTGGGACTCACTATCTTTTAGACGATTGATGCCTAAAATCCGAAATACGAAGCACGAAATTCGAAACAATATCAAATGATAAAAATACTAAATTCAAAACGATGAGAGATTTTGCTATTTTTAAATCCGTTCGACACCTTGAACGTTTCGAACATTTGACAATTATTTATTCGGATTTGTTTCGGGTTTCGATATTCGAATTTCGAATTTATTCACGTTTATCAACACGCTAATGGCTAACCAAAAACCAAAAAAATGAATTGATTAAAAAGAGGAACTGAAATGGAGGTTGTAAAACCTGTCAAACGTAATGTCTTATTGAATCCCGGGCCGGCGACAACCACCGATACGGTAAAATATGCCCAGGTGGTTCCGGATATTTGTCCGCGGGAAACTGAATTTGTCGACATCATGAACGCAGTTCGCAGAGATCTGGTAAAGGTCGTGCATGCCGATCCAAAGAAATATACGGCGGTTCTATTCACCGGGTCCGGGACGATTATCCAGGATGTTCTGGTGAACTCACTGGTGCCGGAGGGTAAAAAGATTTGTGTGGTCAACAACGGGGCCTATTCCAGCCGGATGGTCGAAATTGCCGAGCATTATCACATACCCTGTGTGAATCTTGAATTTCCATCGACCGGATTGCCGGATCTCAAAGTTGTAAAGGATACCCTGAAAAATGACAATGACATCGCGGTGGTGGCCACCACCCACCATGAGACCGGTACCGGAGTTTTGAATCCGGTGCGTGAGATCGGCCGCCTGGCCCACGACAACGGCTGTATCTTTATTGCGGATACGATATCAACTTACGGCCTGCTGCCCATCAATATCGAGGAAGAAAACATAGATTTTTGCATGTCGTCAGCCCAGAAGGGACTGTGCGGTATGACCGGGGCTTCCTGGGCGGTCGGCAAGATTGACGAAATTGATAAATCCAAAAATTATCCAACCCGTTCCTATTATTGCAACCTGTATATGCAATACGACTTTTTCGAACGGGTCGGCGAAATGCATTTTACGCCGC
Source organism: Desulfobacterales bacterium (assembly GCA_049698595.1). Taxonomy (GTDB): domain Bacteria; phylum Desulfobacterota; class Desulfobacteria; order Desulfobacterales; family JAFDCJ01; genus JAFDCJ01. The sequence goes on from JBAVYC010000315.1 coordinate 1,306, forward strand.
CGGTCCAGGTTATCTATGCCCTGCACCAGGCCATCCGGGAGTACTGGCAAGAAGGCGAGCAGGCTCGCTACGAGCGCATAACCAATTGCTGGGAAGCTATTTACAAGGGCCTGGCAGAAATCGGTCTTGATCATGTTATCGACAAAGAAATTCAGGGGCACCTGGTGGTTACCGTCAAAGCCCCCGAGGATGATCGTTTCGATTTTGCAACTCTGCATGACTACTGCTACGAGCGCGGATTTACGATTTATCCCGGTAAAATGTTCGGTCTGACCACCTTTAGATTGTGCAACCTGGGCTGGATCACCTACAAGGATATTGAGGATTTTTTTGTGGTGGCAAAGGAAGCCTTCAGGAAAATGGGGTATTCATTGCCAATCAATTAAAAGTCTATAATTACAAAATAACTAAAATGCCTAAAGTTGAGGTATTCTATCAATAAACATTATTAATAACCACGGAGGGCAATTAAATCATGGAAGACAACATTCAAGAAATGTATCAACGCGCTAGAACGGCATTTGATGAGGTCAGATTCTGGCCCCAGGATAAAGTCGATGAAATGGTTGAGGCCGTGGCCTGGGAGCTTCTGAAAGAAGATGTGCGCCATAAACTGGGCCATTTGGCAGTGGATGAATCCGGCATCGGCAATGCTGAAGATAAAGTCAATAAAATCAAGAATAAAACGCTAGGGACGCTCTGGGATATGCGAAACGCTAAAACCTGCGATCTGATCGAAGAGAACAAAGCGCTGGGTATTCGCAAATATGCCAAACCGATCGGGGTCATTGCCAACGTCGTACCCTGCACAAACCCGGAATCGACGATCTGCTGTCTGGCCCTGAGCACTTTGAAGACCCGCAACGCCCAGATCGTCTCGCCGCATCCGCGCACCCAGAAAACCTCTTATGAAACGGTTC
>JBAVYC010000316.1:0-1718 GCA_049698595.1 Desulfobacterales bacterium
ATCTTATAAAGACCGCGGAAGTGCCCATCAATTGGTAGTTCGGCCGGTCTGGGTTAAAAGGTTCCGAGTTCAACGTTCCGGGTTGGAAAAAACCAGACAGCTCGTATAAAAGGGATTGTGTCTTCAACTGGTTACAAATCCGTTTGACTCAATGAGTATGACGGGTATTCTAGATTTTGATTAATATTCTAAGCAGTATCGATCGGTTGTAACCTTTGAACCTTGAACCCCGAACCTGGAACCACTCAGTTTAGCACTTAAAACGGCCATTTGCATAGATGACCAGGGCCTCGCCGGATTTCAGGTGGGCGGTGACTCTTTTCTTTTCAGTGTTGACCAGATCCCAGTGCAGGGCCGATTCATTGAAGCCCAATTCCCGTTTTCGCGCCGGGTTTAATCTTTTACTGTCGCCGGCATATGTGTTCGCATACGACGCGCCGAGGGCAATATGGCAATTTCCATGGTTACCACCATAGTTTTCATCATACAAGGTATTGGCCATATAACGGTCAATCTTGGAAAACCGTTTGTCTGTTAATGAAAATTCTCCTACCTTGTCGGCCCCTTTATCCATGGCCAACTGTTTTTTAACAAAATTTTCCCCGGCATCGGCCGATACCTTAATGGCGCGGCCTTTGTGAAATTCCAATCTCACGCCCTCAACGCGGTTGCCGCTGCGATAGGAGGGTTGATCGGCATAGTATTTTCCGCTGATTGTGCGCCAGTCGGGAGACACAAAGATCTCAAAACTGGGAATATTACGTCCGGAGATGCCGATCCACTGTCTTTTCTCTCCAGGGCCGACTCGCAGGTCGATATTTTCAGACTCGACCTGAAAGTAAGCGACATCCATGGCATTCAGCCATTTTTTTAAGGATTGCGCATTTTTATAGATTTTTTGCCAGTGGGATTCCGGATCTGTTTTGTTTAAGAAGCACGCTTTGCTAATCTGGCGGGTATATTCATCCAGAGACAGGCCGGCGTGTTCGGCCAGTTCGGCAGTCGGGAATACACCCAAGGTCCAGCTGAATGCGCCGCGGGCCTCTCTTTGATTTGCGATGTCGCGCAAAACCTTTTGGGCCACAGCGGTCTTCCCGATTTTGTTAGGATCGATATCGCTCAGGTGGGTAATGGATTCCGGTGCGTACAGGAAAATGCTGCCACTCAGGCGCGACATCAGTTCCTTTTCGCCGGGCGGTAAAAAAACGAGCTGTTTGCCGGAGGAAATCTGATAAAAATATCTTTCCATGGCAGGGGTTGGGTTCATGCGCTGGACCGGGTGAATTCCCATGGCCAACAGTTTGCCGTACAGGATTTCAGCCAACCTGACGGCAGGTTCATTATAGCGAATAAGGACGATATCATTTTTTTTGAACGGCGTCGGTCTGGCAGTGGTTAAGCCCCACCACAGCACATCCGCATATCGCTGCAACTGTTTTGGGGTGAACATCTTTGTTTCTCCCGGGGTTGGTTATCAAGACCCAATTGAGGGATTTAGGGTTTAAAGGATAAACTAAAAATCCGATTCCAGAGGGCCCGGCCTTGGTTTGCCCCCTGGAAGGGGGCTCTCCATGACCCTGCTCTGCACAACATACTCCATCACTCCTTGAAACCATTACAGGCAAAGCCAATGACCTCTGACCTGGCCCAGAGGACCAGGTTTGCGATAATAGAAGAACTTAGCTCCGCTTCGCTCCGCAATTGGAATGATGGAACAA
>JBAVYC010000317.1:0-1954 GCA_049698595.1 Desulfobacterales bacterium
ATATTGGGATCGCTCACCAGCGCACGTGCCAGGGCGGCACGCTTCTGCATACCGCCGGATATCTCCGAGGGGTATTTGTCGGCCACTTCGGTCAGCTCGGTCTGCTCGATGCGGGCCATGGCCTTTACCTCGATTTCCTTCTTTTTTAATTTGGTCGTGTACTTCAGCGGCATGGCCACATTTTCAAATACCGTCATCGAATCAAACAAGGCATTGTTTTGAAACATGTAGCTGATCTGGCCGATGTAATCATTCCACTCCTTCTTGCTCATTTGATCGATGGGTTTGCCCCGGTACAGAATTTGACCCTCATCCGGTTTGAGCATCCCGATGATGTGCTTAAGGGTCACGCTCTTACCCGTACCGGAAAGACCGATGAGTGTTGTCACCTCGCCTTCATAGACCGACAAATCGATGCGATTCAATATGTTGCGGTCGCCGAAGGTTTTGCTGACGCCTTTAAATTCAATCAAAGGCTCTCTTGATGTGTTCATGGCAGCTCCATTTGCAAGTTGGTTAAAAACCGTCTGAAGGTTATTAGTTATTTGTTATTGGTTAATAGTGATATGGCCGCAAAGAGGCGCATAAAGCACAAAAACCAAATTTCAGGGCCTGTAATTTCAATGTGTTACGATGAACAAATAACAATTAACGCCTGATTGAGCTTTATCCGCTCAATTAGGGGCCTAAATGATAAACGAGGTTACAATGTAATCTGAAATCAGGATCATGACGCACGAAATGACAACCGCTGATGTGGTGGACAGGCTGACACTTTTGGCGCCGAAGCTGTCCGTGCGCATGTGGGTAAAATAGCCCTGAAAACAGCAAATGGTAACGACCAGCAGGCCGAATACGATGGACTTGTAAAAGCCGCCCATGATGTCATCCATCTGGGTGCTCGCCACGACCCGGTAAAAATAGGTACCCGAATTAACCCCCAGCAGCACACACCCGCTGAACCAGGCGCCGATGATGCCGATCAGATCAAAAAAGGCGGTTAAAATCGGAAAACTGATAACAGCAGCCGCAATACGCGGGCTGATCAGATAACCCAGCGGATCGATGCGCATGGTGGATAGGGCATCGACCTGCTCGGAGATGCGCTGGATGCCGATCTCGGCGGTCATGGCCGACCCGGCCCGGGCGGTGATCATGATGGCGGCCAGAACCGGTCCCATCTCCCGGATTAACGTCAAGGCGATGGCGGTCCCCAGCACTCCGACCGAGCCGAATTTAACAAGGACGAAATACAGCTGCAAGCCCAGCACCATGCCGGTGAAAAAGCCCACCAGCAACACAATCTGGGTGGATTTGGCGCCGATAAAATATACCTGCGCGATAATATCCGGTATCGCTTTGAGCCGGAATATCATAATAAATGACCGGAAGAAAAATATGCCCAGTGCCCCCATATCGTTGTTCAGCCTGAGTGTTTTGCCGCCAAAGAAATCAAAAAACGATCTCATTGGTTCTTTCCGAGGTGTCAGCACCGCACCCCCTGTTGTGTTCTGAGATGTAGAAATGTCTGCCATTTTGTTACGTCTCCTTCCGCTATTGACTGTTTCGCTGGTTTTGTAATTCGGAAATTAGCAGGCTTAAGGTTTATTGGGTTGATAGTGTTGATTGAGCCGATTGAATTCGCTGAGTCATCTTAATCAATGAATCAACCATTCAACCCAATAACCAATAACAAATAACTATAGTTCTTCTTCTGCCCTAATCTCTCAGCCCTTATTCTTTCCCCAACTTCTCACCTTCTCATCCTCTCATCTTCTTTCCTTTGCCGTCTGTCCTCTGTCTTCTGTCTTCTGTCATCTTTCTTCTGTACTCTGTCTTCTGTACTCTGTTGTCTTTAGTTCGCCAGTGCCCTTTTAACGGCGGAGGCAATGTCTTGGCTCAATTTTTCAATGGTGCGGCTTTTAGCCATCACCAGTTCCTTGTAGGTATTGTC
>JBAVYC010000318.1:0-8591 GCA_049698595.1 Desulfobacterales bacterium
TCTTCGGTGGCGGCGACCTCCGCAATTTTTCCGGATAGAAAATCAACCGCCTCTTCAAAGGGCATATCGGCCATAGCATAAAATGCTTCCTTGCCGATTTTCATTCCAATCGGACTCTTAGCGGCCAGGCTTTGCAACACTTGCTCTACTTCATTATCCAGGTTTTCAGATGGGACCGAGCGGGTAATCAAACCCAACTCGACTGCCTGGGCCGCACTGAGTCTTTCGCCCAGCAGCACCATTTCCATGGCTTTTTTACGAAGCACATTGCGGTAAATCAGGGCACCGATCATCATGGGCCAGAGTCCTACATTTACTTCCGGTGTACCGAAGGTTGCCTCATTTTTTGCAATCACCATGTCGCAGGCCAGCATAAGCCCCATGCCGCCTGCCATGCAGGCCCCGTTGATCCTTGCCACCACCGGTTTGGGATATCCGGCCAGTTTTTTAAGAAGGCCGGCATAACGTTTAAACCCTTTTTCAATCTTGCCATCTGCCGCACCTGCAAGATCCGCTCCCGAACAGAAGGCTTTTTCCCCGGATCCTGTGATCAAGATGACCCGGACATCCGGGTCTGTCGAGGCTTCATCCAGGTAATTTAAAAAAAGGGCAACGGTATCGAGACTGAGCGCATTGCGCTGGGGTTCGCGGTTGATGGTGAAACGGGCGATATTTTTTTCGACGCGGTAAAGTAGATGCGGTTCAGACATGGGATATCTATCCTTTATTTCAAATAAATTGGATATCGTAGCATAAGATTTAAAATTAGGTCACTATCCTATTGGAAAATTTAAATGACCCAAACAGGATCATAACTTAAAAGATGCCATGAACTATTTTTGTTTTGGTCATTGGAGCATTCGAATTTTGGATTTGTTTCGGATTTTTTACTTCGAATTTCGTATTTTATGACAGACTCAATCACGACAGGTATAAAACAGTTCTGTCACGTCCAACTACAGTCTTTAGGTCTCATTATTCAATCATCATCTTCCTCTTCCTCTTCCTCCTGAACAAACTTATGTATAAATCCGGTATCAAAATCCCCTTTGCGGAAGGAGGGATCATCCATTATGCGGCGGTAAAGCGGGATGGTGGTCTTCAAGGGTGAGATTACAAATTCCGATAGTGCTCTTTTCATAATCGAGATAGCCCCTTGCCGGGTGAGGTCGAAGGAAATCAATTTTGCAATGAGGGAATCATAGTAAATCGGCAGCTCGTAGCCCTGGTACAGGTGAGTATCCAGGCGCACACCAAAGCCTCCCGGTGGTGTATAGGTCTCGACGGTTCCCGGTGAAGGCAAGAAGTTACGCTCCGGATCTTCAGCATTGATGCGGCATTCGATGGCCCATCCGCGCCTGTTCAAATCGTCATATGAATAGTCGAGCATTCCGCCGGCTGAAAGCCGTATTTGCTCTTTGACCAGATCGATTCCGGTGGTCAATTCAGTAACCGGGTGCTCGACCTGGATGCGCGCATTAATTTCCATAAAGTAAAAATTGTCATCCGAATCCAGCAGAAATTCAACGGTACCCGCGTTGAAATACCTCACCGCCGTCGCCGCCCGGATGGCGGTATCTCCCATGGCTTCTCTGAGCTCGGCAGTGAGTCCGGGTGAGGGCGATTCTTCGATGAGTTTTTGATACCGCCGCTGAATGGTGCATTCCCGCTCTCCCAGATGGGCAATATTGCCGGATCTGTCCGCCAGGATTTGAAATTCGATATGTCGCGGGTTTGCGATATATTTTTCAATGTAAAGTTCTTCGTTGCCGAAGGCGGCCCTGGCTTCTGCTTTTGCGATGGCAAATTCCTCACGTAACATTTCTTCATCGGTACAAATCCGGATCCCGCGGCCGCCGCCGCCGCCGGAGGCTTTGATCATCACGGGGTATCCGATTTTTTTGCAAATACTCAAAGCATTATCCAGGTTTGTAACGCCGCCCGGGCTGCTCTCAATCACCGCAACCCCGGCGTTTGCCATAATTCTTTTGGCGCTAATCTTATCGCCGGCCAGTTTCAGGTTCTCCGGTGTCGGACCGATGAAAACAATCCCACGGTCTTCACAGGCCTCTGCAAACTCTTTTTTTTCGGCCAAATAGCCGTCCCCGGGATGGACGGCCGCGGCCCCGACTTTTTCAGCAGCATTTATAATGTTTTCAATATTTAAATAACTTCCGGCACTCATGGCAGGGCCGATGCAAATCCGTTCATCAGCCAACTTAAGGTGCAGGGATTTCTCATCTGCCTCGGAATATACAGCGACACTTTTAATGTCTAGTTCCCGACAGGCACGGATGACCCGCAAGGCAATTTCCCCACGGTTAGCGACCAATATCTTTTTGAACATTGCAGATGTCCTTTTAGGCCCTTGGTGGCTATTCTTTCCAATTTATCCGGGTTGGGTTCAAACCGCTTCAATCACAAATATCAGATCATCATCTTTGAGCGGACTTTCATTTTCGGGCAAAATCGACACAATTTCACCGTTTGCCGGGCATTTGATTTTCTGATACACTTTCATCGTCTCCAATAATCCGAGAACCTGTTTTTTTTTGACCATATCGCCGATCTCGACATAAGCAGCCGCGTCGGGCGATGGTTTGCGGAAAAATACGCCCGACATCGGCGCTCTAACTTCTACTCTTTTGGTTGCCATTTTTCGATAGCTCCTTTTATTTTTTTTACCGCCCGCTCCGCTTGAGGCGCAGAGGTCGCGAAGGTTTTCTCTAATTTCTTTTCGTCGAGAGGACGAAAAAAAATAAACCCAAGCCCCTATGGCCAGGTTTTAAAAAATTATATTGAAGAGAAGCTTCTAATAGTTTTCATTTGCTGTCCTCTCAACAGCAAATAAAAAAAAGTCAACTCTGCGTGCTTTGCGTCTCTGCGGTGAACTAAATTATGTTGGCGATGTTCCATGATTCTTGGCCCGCTGCGGCAATTTTTCGTGTTTATTTGCGGTCAGCTCCAATGCTTCGATGATCTTTTTGCGCGTATCAGCGGGCAGGATGATTTCATCTATTACCTGGGCGGTCCAACTGTGGGCGGTGTCATAAACGTCCACTTTTTTTCTGGAGCGGTTGAGGTATGATTCATAGGCGTCTACTTCAATGCCTTTACCGTAAACTTCACGGTAGTCCAATGTTGAAGCCTCCACCGCAAATCTTGCAATAGGCCAGGCGTAAGTCAGGTCCGCGCCCATGCTTTTAAGACCGCCCAATATCATGCTGCCGGCATCGGCATAGGCTTCGCGCAGAACGACACTGATTTTGGGCACGGTGCTCGTGGCATAGGCGTTTACGATTTTGCCCATGTGGCGGATCAATCCCCCGGATTCTTCCGTTTCTCCGGGAACAACCGGCGGCGTGTCTACTAGGTTGACCAGGGGGATGTTGTAGGCATCCAGGACCTGTAGAAACCGATAGTACTTGTCACAGGAGTTGATTTCCAGAATGCTGCCGGGATATTCGGGGTTGTTCGCTACCAGGCCTACGACGTTGCCGTTAAACCTGCCAAAGCAGGTAACCAGGTTTTTAGCATATTCATTTTTAATTTCAAAATATTCACCGCCGTCCACCAGCCGTTTGATAACCTCGCGCATGTCGTAGGTCTTGTTAAATTCGTCGGGCACCAGATCGGCCAGGTCTCCGACCTGCCGTTGCGGGTCATCGATTTTTTCCCATTGCGGCGGTTTTTCTCTGAAGTTCTGAGGCAGGTAGCCGAGTAATTCACGGCATTTCCGGATGGTTTCTTGATCGTCTTCGCCAACGACATCACAGCTTCCGGTGAGCTGCATGTGGTAGTCGGCCCCGCCGACGCTGCGGTCGAATTGCTCGGATGTGGCCGCCATGGTCTGCCGCGGACCGCCGAGCCACATGTTGGCGGAGACCCGGCTCATAAACAGAAAGTCACACAGCGTCGGCAGATAGGCTCCACCCGCGATGCAGGGCCCCATGAGGATTGTTATTTGAGGGATGACACCTGAATACATGGATTGGCGTCGAAAATACCAATCGATACCGGCCATGGCCACATCTTCGTATCCAAGTCGGCCCCCTGAGGAGTCCAGCAGGTTGACCATGGGGATGCCCCATTGGGCGGCCATTTCAAGGGGTCGGGCAAACTTGATGAGGTGCTGGGCCCCGATCGAACCTCCCAACACCGTAAAATCGCTGGCATGGATCATGATCAGGCGACCGTTTACGCGGGCGGTGCCGACGATGGCACCGTCACAGGGGGCCTCCGGGATGCGGCCGTCGATGCGTTTACCGGTTGTGCCCACAAACGAACCCAGTTCATTGAAGCTGCCCGGATCGATCAGGATCTCGATCCTCTCGCGGGCAGTTAACTTGCCCCGTCCGTGCTGTCTTTCGATATGTTTAAGGCCGCCGCCCAGGCGATTTTTCTGCTGGATCTGCTCATATCGTTTAATGGCTTCATCCATTCGTTTGCCCATTACCAATTCCTTTGTCCGGAGTTATGTCTCTTTTATACTATGTTTTCCTTGACCTAATTAAAAGCTAATGAAGACGCTAGAAATTCGAAATGCCAAATACGAAATTCGAAATAAACTCGAATATCAAAATTCCAATGATCGAAACGGCGTTTTGGCGTCATTGTTTGCAACAGCCTATTTAATTTTGGACTTTGGAACATTCGTATTTAGGATTTGTTTCGGATTTCGATATTCGGAATTCGATATTGAATCATAGTAATTAATCCGTGTGTGGCAATATCCATGTTTCCCCCATACGATAGCTCTATCCTGATGCCCGATAACTAGGCTGGTTTTATAAAGCGTCTCTTTTGCGGCATTTTTTCACATTTGTTGATACAGGCCCGCAGCGCCTTGATGATCCTGGAACGGGTTTCCCGGGGATCGATGACTTCATGGACCGTGTAGTAGGTGGTGAACATCTTCCCCATCGTCATGACGCTGAAGTGTTCCTTCAGGATGCTTAGAAAAAAGTTATAGACTTCATCATAATTGTCATCTTGTCTGGCCTTTTCCAGTTCCTTGTGGAAAACGGCCTGGACGATGGACTCGGGTCCGGTGGGCGCGAATTCCGCAGTCGGCCAGCCATAGATGAAATCAGGGCCCATCTTACTGCAGCCCATGACAATATTCGAGCCGCCGTAGGAGCGTCTCAGCACCAAGGTCACCTTTGGATTCGTCAGGTGCGAGTAGCCATGCAGATTTTTGGCGCCGTGCCGGATGACGCCGCGGCGCTCCCATTTATCGCCGGGCGGGTAGGCCGGTGTATCCGATAGGGTCAGCAGGGGGATGTTAAAGGCATCCAAAAACATGATAAAGCGATCATACTTATCCGAGGCGTCCGGTTCCATGATGCCGCTGAGCTCATCGGGATTGCTGGCGGCGATGCCGGTAACCATCCCATCGAACCGGGCAAAACCGGTAACCAGGTTGGGTGCGAAGTCGGCCTTGAGCTCGAAAAATTCACCGTTGTCCACGATCAGGTCGATAATTTCATGAATATCGTAGGTAAACTTGGGGTCATCGGGCATGACATCGAGCAGGGCTTCCTCACTTCTTTCAGGGTCATCCGTGGATTCGGCGGCGGCCGGCTTTTCCCAGCAGTTCTGCGGGATAAACTGCATCAATTGTTTGACCATATCGATGGCGCGCTCATCGCTGTCGGCAATCAGGTCGCACTGGCCGCTTTTTTCCATATGGAATTCAGCGGTCCCGGCGTCATCCGATGCGATATCACCGCCCCACCATAAAAATCCGGTATTCTCATTGATGATCAGAAAGTCGGCCAGCACCGGCACCTGTGCCAGGGGTCCGGTGCATGGTCCCAGAACCAGTGCTATCTGAGGGATGACGCCTGAATAGAGACAATAGTTTCTCATCAGCCGACCCATACCGTTTAAACCGACATAACCGTTTTTAAAGCTGATCCTTGAGCCGGCGGAGTCGAACATGCCGATGACCGGCATCTGCTGCTGGCCGGCCATCTCGATCAGCTCCGCAATCTTCCAGATTCCCTGATCGCCGATGGAACCGGACATTACCGTGAAGTCCATGGCATACACCATGACAGGTCTTCCAAGCACCCGGGCATGGCCCATGATGACGCCATCCGATGGGCTCGGCTTTGCCTCCCCCTCCCGGCCGAAGCGAAACTCCCTGACCTGTGATCCCAGCTCCTCAAAAGACCCCTGGTCGGCCAGATACTCGATTCTCTCCCTGGCGGTGAGTTTGCCCAACCGGTGCTGGAGCTCAATGCGTTGGGCGCCACCGGCATCAGAGGTTTCCCGGCGATTGGCGGCCAGCTTTTCGAGGTATCCATTCATCCATTTTCCCATACTGCGAAACCTCCGGTTTATGTTGATTGGTTGATTAAGTTGATTGAGTTGATTGGTTGATTGAGTTGATTAAATAGATATCATCCTTTATCTTTAACCAACCAATCACCCAGTAAACCTATCAACGGTTCTTTTATTACCCTTTGAGCTTTCAGTTTTGAGCTATGAGCCCTCTTTTTTGATTCCTTTGAAAATAAATTCACAAAGCTGTTCGGTAAGAACATCGGAGTCGATATCCTTGCCGAAGGTGATTCCCGAAAGGCAAACCTGTTCAATGCTGCCGAGGATACTATGCCTGAGTAATCTGGGTGGCAGGTCATCGCGAATTTCCCGGTTGCGGATGCCTTCGTTAATAATTTGTAATACAATGTCGCTATATTCTTTTACCCGACCATAAGTTTCACTTTTGTAGTAATCCGGATAGTTTCTGACTTCGATAAGAAGTATTCTGGCGAAAACCCGGTTGGTGGCATACACATTAATATGAGACCAGATGAGTTTGCGAAGCTTGTTGAGGGATCCCTTAATCCCCTTGAGGTCATGGGTAATCTGGGTGCGATATTGTTCGAGATATTCACTTAATATCTGGTGCAGTAAATCGCGTTTGTCCTTAAAATACTTGTAAATAAGGGCATCGGTGACGCCGGCTCTGCTTGCGATTTGCGCGGTGGTGATCGCGCTGAACTCTTTTTGTTCAAGCAAAGATTTCAGCGCCCGGATGATTTTAATGCGTCCGGGAGGCATAGGTTTTTGCTTGAATTCAGGTGCGGCAGTCTTAGCAGCTGGTTGCATTATAATTCCTTTCAATCAGATGACGGATGACAGAGGGCAGATGACAGATGACGCCGGCCAGAGAACAGAAGACGGATGACAGATAACAGATTGCAGGGGATTGCGGCGCTCGGGTTAACGCGATGCGCCAGGCCCTCTGCTCTTTGCCTAGTAGCCTTCCAATTTAGCCAGCACTTCCCGCATGACTTCATCCGCACCGCCGCCGATAGCCAGTCCGCGAGCGTCCCGGTAGTATCTTGAAATGAGCATTTCATTCATGAAACCGAGACCGCCATACATCTGCAGACACCCGTCGGCCACTTTGATCAACACCCGGCTGGCAAGCAGTTTTCCCATCGACACTTCCCGGGTGGCATCCAGATGCGCTTCTTTCATACGGACAATATGATAGATCAGTTGCTGCAGGCACTCGATTTCCGTGAGCCAATCGGCAAGCCGGTGCCTCAATATCTGTTTTTTAATCAGAGGTTTGCCGAAAACGACGCGCTGCCGGATGTGTGCTACGGTCATGTCGATGATGTCCCTGGCGGCAGTGCACGTGAACGGCAGCAGCGAGAAACGTTCATGCTGAAATTGCATCATCTGGTAGACAAATCCCTCACCTTCCTTGCCGATCAGGTTGGCAGCCGGCACCCTGACATTGTCAAAGAAAAGTTCAGCCGTGTCACTGATGCGGACACCCAGTTTGTCCAGTTTTCTGCTTACCCTGACACCGGTCGAAGCGGCTGGAACCACAAACAGGCTGAACGAGTGGTAGCCGGGTTCATCGCTGGTTCTTGCCAAAAGGGTGTAAAAGTTCGCCTGGGTGCCGTTGGTGATATACATTTTAGAGCCACTGATAAGGTAATCACCGCCGTCTTTTTTGGCCGTCGTGCGAATGGCGGCCACGTCCGATCCGGCGTCCGGTTCCGTGACGGCAATGGCGCCGACCATGTCGCCGGCAATGGCGGCCTTTAAATAGGTGTTTTTCAGGTAGTCGCTGCCGAACTCATAAATAGCGGGGGTTGCCATGTGAGTCTGCACCGTAATGGCGACGGACAACCCCAGGGCTTTGATATGTCCCAGTTCTTCCAGGAAAACGGTATCGTACCAGTAATCCAGCCCCTGACCCCCGTATTGGGGGTCATAGCGGATACCCAGGAAACCGAGGCGGCCCATTTTTTTAAACAATTCTGGTAGCGGGGCGATGCCGTCTTCTTCCCATTGATCTACATTGGGATTGATCTCTTTTCTTACAAAATCGGCCACGGCACGACGCACCCTGTCATGCTCTTTGGTGAAATAGATTTGGTTTCCGGTCACCATTTTGCGAAATCCTATATCTTTTGGTTTAATTTTTTTCTACAACCCTGAACCTTTGAACCCGCAACCTGATTATCCCAATTCTATTTTTGCAATAATTTCCCGCATTATTTCATCCGCTCCGCCGCCGATGGATATCAGACGGGCATCCCGATAGTACCGCGAAATCA
>JBAVYC010000319.1:0-10886 GCA_049698595.1 Desulfobacterales bacterium
GGAAAAAAATAGCCGGGGTAACGCTTGATATTTATGCGCCGATTGCCGCGCGGCTCGGTATTTACTGGATAAAAAATGAGCTTGAAGAAACTTCCTTTAAATATTTTCAACCGGAGGAATATAGCCGGATTCTAAATCTGGTGGCCAAATCCAGCACTGAGCGCACTAAATACATGGAGACCGTCAAAGGCTATATCAAGAAACAAATGGATGAGGCCCTCTTAGAATGTGAGGTAATCGGCCGTAATAAAAATTATTACAGCATTTTCAACAAGATGGTTTCCCAGAATCTTCCTTTTGAAGAAATTTATGATATCATTGCCTTTCGAATCGTCCTCGATTCAATTTCCCATTGTTATGAAGCCCTGGGACTGATTCATTCCATGTGGAAACCCATCGATCACAAGTTCAAGGACTATATCGCACGTCCAAAGGCCAATATGTACCAATCTTTGCACACCACGGTTGTCGGACCTTTTGGTGAGCGCATCGAAATCCAGATACGAACCTGGGAGATGGATCGGGTTGCCAAATCCGGTATCGCTGCGCACTGGAGTTATAAAGAGGGCCAACGCATCGATGAAAATATCAGTGAAAAATTTGCCTGGATCCAGGACCTCGTTGAAAATCAGGAAAATTTCCGGGATCCCGGTGAGTTTCTAGAAAATGTACGCATTGATCTGTTTCAGGATGAGGTCTATGTGTTTACGCCTCGGGGTGAAATTAAAACCTTGGCAAACGGTGCTACGACGGTTGATTTTGCCTATATGATTCATACGGAAGTCGGCAATCAATGTACCGGCGCCAAAGTGAATGGTCAGCTGGTACCTCTGGTCTATCAGTTAAAGACCGGTGATATTGTCGAGATTACAACCTCGAAAAATCATCAGCCCAGCAAAGACTGGCTAAAATTTGTCAAAACGGTCAAAGCGCGGTCTAAAATCCGGCAGTGGATAAAGACCCAGGAAAAAGAACGTAGCATCACCCTGGGGCGGGAGATGCTTGAAAAGGCTTTTCGCAAAGAAAAACTGAATTTTAATAGCTTGGTAAAGACCGCAGAGTTGGCAGATGTCGCGACTCATTTTGGCTTTAAGACGATCGATGATTTGATTGCCAATGTGGGTTACGGCAAAATTACGCCCCTTCAGGTCGTGCGCAAATTTGCACCCAAACCCCAGGCCGGAGATGTTCCGGAAACGATATTCAACAAGCTCATAGAGCGGGTGAGCCGCAAAAAGAAGCTCAAAACCGGCGTGCTCGTCAAGGGCGTTGATGATATTCTGATAAAGTTCGGTAAATGCTGCCAACCGGTTCCCGGCGATAACATTGTCGGCTATATAACCAGGGGTTTCGGGGTCACGATTCATCGCACCAGTTGCGTCAATGCGCTGGAGATGAATCCCGAACGCCAAATCGAAGTTGATTGGAATCAGGAGGCCAGCGAGATGTATCCGGTAAAAATTCGGATTGTCTCATATGATCGACAAGGCCTGTTGGCCGACCTTGTCGGCAATATCAGCAAATACGGCGCCAATATCCTGCAGGCCTCCTCAGATACCCGTGACAGTAAAATAGTCGACAGCTTTTTTACCATCGGGGTGGAGGATATCAGCCACTTGGAGAAGATTTTGTCGGCTGTCAGGAAGGTTAAACTCGTACAGGACGTAAAAAGGATCGGCTAAGAGGCCTTTACCACATATCCGGACTTGATGCAGCTGGTACAGGCGACTATTTTTTTGACCTGTCCCTTGGAAATCGCCCGCACACGCTGTAAATTCGGGTTGAATCTGCGTTTGGTTACATTGTGAGCGTGGCTCACACTATGGCCCACCATGGGTTTTTTACCGCATATTTCACACACCCTGGACATGATTATTCTCCTTCATGAAAAATCTTAATATCATTTTTTTATTGGTCGATTTACATATTTTTCAATGTTTGAAACAGTAACCTCTACACTAAAATCGTTAAGGTGTAAAGTGTTTTTTTACTCTTCATTTTCAGATAATGAGGCTTCACATTTGGCGATATACCCCAGAGCTTCCTGATGGTAGCCCACATCGGGATAATTGGAGAGGACCGACATGAAGCGCTGCAAAGCGGCTTTGTAATGTTTGGATTTATAATAAAAAACACCGATATAGTAATCATTCCCGGCCAGGCTTTTCAGGCATTTTGGGATATGCTCAGCACCGCTGCGCGCATATGGATCGTTGGGAAACTGTTTGCTTAAACGCTGAAAGGTTTCAAGCGCTTTGCGGGCCGGCGTCTGATCGCGATCGATGGTATCGATCTGATCGTAATAGCAACGCCCGATTTGATAGATGACATTGGGAATCGCTTCATTTCGTGGATGCAGCTTTTCAAACTCTTCATAAGCAAATATGGCTTCTTCGCATTGCTCCAGCTGATAGTGCGCATCGGCAATTTTTAACTCTGCCAGAATCGCGTATTTGGAGAAAGGGTACCAGTCTCTTAATTGCTGAAAATTATTGATGGCTTCTTTGTATTTCCCATCTTCAAACGCGTCCATGCCATCCCAAGCCAGTTGCTGGGCAGATCCGGTCTCGTCTTTGCCTGTGATGGCATTCCATGTCTTTTTCAGCGCAGAGCACCCGGAGCCGAGAAACAGTATAATGATACCGACGACAATAAGGCGTTTCATGTGCCTACTTTTTTCTGATAACTCAATTCATCTACAATAATTTATTGACGGCTTCTTCCAGTTTTGACTTGGCGACCATACCCGTGATTTGTTCGACGACATCACCGTCTTTGAAGAAAATTAGCGTGGGGATGGCTTTTATTCCGAATTTCCCGGGCGTGGCAGGGCTGTTGTCAACGTTACACTTTGTAAATTTAATTTTGTCGCCGAATGTATTTGCAAGGTCTTCAACCACCGGTCCGATGGCTTTGCATGGGCCGCACCAGGGCGCCCAAAAATCAACCAGCACCGGCTTGTCTGATTGTAAAACTTCAGTTTCAAAATTGCCGTCATCTATATCCATGATGCCTTCTGCCATAACTTCATATCCTTTCCTTTGAATTCAAGATTGATCCATTATAGTTATGAGGAGGTAGCTTGTCAACCTCGGCTAGATTTCTGAAAGGCAGCTTTGAGTTTAGGGTGGTTTTTGCCGGCTATTTGGCGGTTATTACCCACAATTATTTCCCCCAAAATTCTATCGACTTGTTTTAAATCTTTTGTTTTCATGGTAAATTTGCATCTGTGCGCCCGGTTTGCTGCAAGGTTGCAACTTTTGGGTTTAACCGGGCAGGGAGGTAAAAAATGGTTAGAAAAATCCGTATCGGAGCGCTCATTTCGGGTGGTGGAACAAATCTGCAGGCGATCATCGACGCCTGTGATAATGAAAAAATTGACGGGCAGATGGTTTTTGTCGGATCGGATGATTCTGAGGCCCATGGGCTGCAAAGGGCCCGTAATAAAAACATCCCGACATTCGTCGTCGACTATAAATCGATCATTCGCGAGTTCAGAAAAGAACCTCTAAAGGCGGTGCTGCCGGATGATTTTGATTTCAAGGAAATATTTACGAAACAAACCATTTTTTCTGGCTTGGATGATCCGGCCAAGAGCAAATTTTTCTTAATGACCCGCGCTATTGCTGAAGCCAGGCTGTTGGATGCAATGCAGCCATACCCTTTCGACCTGCTTGTTTTAGCGGGTTTTATGCGAAATTTAACCCCCTATTTTATCGATCGTGTAAATACCGTACCGAACCAATTGCGTATTATGAACATTCATCCGGCACTGCTGCCGGCTTTTGCAGGGATTGACGGATATGGGGATACCTTTCGCTATGGGTGCAAGGTTGGCGGCTGCACCGTTCATTTTATCGATTATGGCGAAGACAGCGGGCCGATCATTGGTCAACGGGCATTTCAAATCCGGCCCAATGATACCATCGATTCGATCCGGCAAAAGGGGCTAAAACTGGAATGGGAGCTTTATTCGGAATGTATCCAGCTGTTTGCTTCGGGGCGCATCAATACGGTGAAAACCGATTTTGCATTGCGGGGTGGTGAAAAGGTGTCAAGGACGGTGGTGAAGATAGTTTAATGTGAGCTCAAAGCTGAAAGTTCAAAGATAGACATGGTTGGATGCAAATTAGAATAGAGCATGGCGCATAGGGCATAGGGCAAAGGGCATAGGGGAAAAGCTGGGAAGCCAGCACGGCGAGAAACTCAAGGCTCAAAGGTGAAAGCCCTATGAGCTCAAGGCTGAAAGCTCAAGGGGAGCCTTCGGCCGTTGGAGGAGCGCTACGCTTGAGGTTAGAGGTTGGGGCATGGGGCATAGGACTTGGCGTATGGGGAAGATGCTGGGGAGTTGCGAAGCTGGGAAGTTGATAAACAAAGTAGCTCAAGGCTCACTGCTAGGAAAGTTATAATTTCCTTTTCCCCTCAATAAACTAATCAACAAATTAACCAATCAACCAGACCAGGTTCAACAATGATACCGGTCTGAACGCTCTAATTAGGTCCTAACGAACCTGCCGAGCCTAACGTTCCAAACCATTAGAACCGGTCTTTTCACAAATACGTTCTGGCTCCCAGGAACCGGGATTTGTAATATTTGTTTGACATGGAAGAGATGCGGATTTTGCGACCGCTGCTGGGTGCATGCAGGAATTTGTTACTCCCGATATAAATGCCCACATGGGAAACCTTCCGGCCGCCGGTGGTCGCAAAGAATACCAGATCGCCTTTTGACAATTGACCCGGGTAGACCGGTCTGCCGGTTTCCCATTGCTGCCGTGAAGATCGCGGAAGTTTCAATCCATTTAATCGATAAACGACCATGGTCAGCCCACTGCAATCAAAACCAGTGTCAGACGATTGCCCTCCCCAGCGATAGTTGACCCCGATATACTGTTTTGCGGTATTCACAATTTCTCTTCTGAGATGGTCATGATCGCTGGATTGACGGTCGGCTGCCGCGTAATCTTTCGGCCCGATGAGAAAATATGCCTGGATAATCCCCTCGGCCTTTAAACTTTCAGCCTTAAGCCGGGCGATGTTATTTGTCGGGTAATTGCCAAAACGGACCTTATACAACCCCGTGGAACTACGAAAATGGTAGGCTTCTAAACCTCGGATTTGAAGCTTTTCGGTAAACCTCACGGCGTTGTTAATGTTTGCGAAGGCACCGACCTGAATAGTGAAGCCCATGGAGGGGAGATGCTTTGGTGAAGGCGTCGGAATCGTATCCTGACGAACGTTCGAGCCACTTCCACAGCCAAATGTGACAAGCAGAATCGACACGGCGATTGGAATCCAAATCTGTCGCCAGCGGGGTTTTATAAAAGTGTGCTGGTTGTGGATAACCGTAGACATCGGGAGACTTAAAAATAACCGGGATGAACCGGAATGGGCTATTGAATATTGACGATTGAATATCTATTCAAAAATATTCAATCAATTGAAGTTAAGGAGATACCCCGAGCAACATTTTGACGATCACCGGAAAAGCGACAAAAGTGCCGACCGAACTACCCAAATTGGTGAATACGACCACCAAAAGAATTCGCGTCACCTTATTTTTCCAAAATCCGCGAACCGAAAGGATGTCTTCCGGCAGATGTTCTAAATCCTTTACTTTCGGTTTACGTGAAAATGCCTCAACCAGTCCTGAGACCCAACCGGCTGCAATCATAGGGTTTAATGAAGTTAGAGGTGCCGCCAGCATCGAGGCGATAATCGTGACCGGATGAGCCAACGCGATGATGGCCCCAAGCCCGGCTAAAATTGCATTGGCGGCTATCCACCATATAATCATATCTTTGCCGGCCTGTTTACCGCCGTAAAAAAAACCGGCGATAAACATTGCCATAATAGCGGCAGGGATGAGCCATTTTAAGAGTCCGGCGGCTTTTTTTTTGGGCGGCAGCTGTTCGAGTGCCGGGATATCGACATCGGCGTTCCAGTTTTTCTTGATGCCCGGGATATGGCCGGCACCGACGACTGCCACAATTTTCTTACCGGGGGCGGTTCGGATTTTAGCGGCCAGGTACTGGTCGCGTTCATTGATCAGGATATCTTTTAGGACCGGTAAAGATTTGCCGACCTCCGTCAGCAAGGTTTCAAGGACATCCTCCTGCTTCATTTTTTCAATATCTTCTTCCTTGATTTCATCAACCTCCCCCAGGGAGAGGATCAATTGAAACAAGAGCTTGATTTTGTTCCACAGCCCCATTTCCCGCCAGGTGCGTGAAAGGGTCGTGCGGATGTCCCGATCGGCCAGATGAATTGCGGCCCCGACTTCATCCGCCGTTTCAATGGCGGCGATCATCTCTTGGCCGGGCTTGATATCCAGCTTTTTCGCAATTCGTTTCTGAAAAGATGCCAGCAAGAGATTTGAAAGCAGAAGAAATGTTTTTTTTTCTTTAATAATTTTGACGATGTCCGTCTCCTGCCAACGTTCCTTCTGGAGGATCGACTGATATCTGGACTGGCACAGCTCAACGCAGACCGTATCGGGGCATTCGTCTTGAATTACACTGGTAACTTGTTGCGCGCTTTCTCTGGAAACGTGGGCGGTGCCCACCAGAATAACATGTTTGTCGTCATATTCGAGATGGTGCACCATTTTGGAGTTGTCAGTTGTTGGCATAAGGTTAAGTTTTTCCTTTATTTTTTTAAACTTAAAATATATTACATATAAACCGGTAAGGCAAGATGAAACTGGGACGTACAGGCAGGGGAGCTTCAAAATCAACTGCAACGGATTCAGATATAAACGATTTAGCTTTGACAACACACAACTGACAAAACCCGAGGGTTTTTAAATGCTGATTTATGATGACATTTACGCCTGGGAAGGATGGGGGGGGAAGTTGCGTTTGGCCAGCGGGAAATGTCGGTTGCGTATTTTTGATCTCAAAAAAGGTAACCCAAAAGGCTTGTCTCATCTGAGGCCGCAGATCGTCATAGTCTCGGATGTCGTTGGAAGCCCGATGTCGGTAAGGAGCTGCAGTGGTCATATCGCTACCAGTATTACCAAAGAATTCAGTATCAAACCCCATCGGATGCTGTTTATTGAGTATTATCCTCAGACCGTGTACGGCCAGCATCGAGAGCATACGATTGCGGAAAAATACGACCTTGTCGAATTCAACTGGCAGCGGGACAAAGCCATAGAACCAAAATGGCGGGCGTTAAAGCCGCCTTTGCTGGAGATGATTAAAGAGATGGCAGAGGGCATGGGGCCAAGGGCATAGGGCAGAGGGCCAAGGGCATAGGGCAAAGGGCATGGGGCCAAGGGAAGGGCATAGGGCATGAGGCAAAGGGCAAAGGGCTTATAGGGCAGAGGGAGAAAGTTGGGGAGCTGGAACGCTTGGGAGGGGAAAATAAAAAGAGCTCAGAGCTAAAGGCTCAAAGGTGGCAAGATAGAAGTTGAGAAGATGAGAACGTTAGAGGGTGAGAATCGGTGAAGGTCAAGGCGAAGGACGAAAGACGAGGGAAGATGGACGAAAAGAAAACAAACCCGATAAGAACTATCGAGAGATCTGAAAGTTTGACGCAAGGTTTTTTTGTCGTCCCTCTTCCTATCGAAGCGGTCTTCCCTCTTCCATCGATCCTTTCTCAACGAACAAAACCATCTAAACGATCCAATGAACAGCTACATCGGGAAAACGGCAAATATCACCGTGCTCCAGATTGAATGGGAAATAATTACCGGCGCCAGGTTCTTATAACGCCAATACATGGCTCCCCAGAAGGCACCGGCCACTCCGGCAGCCCCGATAAGCATAAAATTGAACGACCATATGTGGACCCCTGCATAGATGGTGGTTGCCAGAAGCCAGCCCTGCCATTGACCGAAACGAACCATCAGGTTTTTTTGCAAATATCCTCGCCAGTAAATTTCCTCCGCCGGTCCGGTGATGAAAAAGAGCAACAGCGCAATCCCCCACATGGGAGTTCCGCCCCCCTTGTCATATATCCCCCCGATTTGCGAACCGGCAAAAGGCAACACAATGGTTGAAACCATTTTGCCGACCCAGAAAATCAGATACAACGCTGAGGCTGATAAAAAACCTAAAATTAAGGCGTTGACATTAAATTTCAGATGTTCTTTTCGATTGGGCTGCAGCCAGAAAGACAGGATGGCCAGAGTGGCCGCCGAAAATGAAATTTTTATCCAGAAAGTGGCCCAGGTAAGGTAAAATGTGACAAACCACAATACTGACGCCAGCAAAACAGTCCCAATCAACGGACCGGGTCGAAATTCAGCACGATTCAAAACACACCCTCCAGAACCAGAGAAATGACGAGCAGGACACCAAATGCCGTGTCCAATTGAGCGGTGCGTGCATCTGCATCCGCCGGGACCTGCTTCATCATCTGATGTAGCAGACGAAAAGCCAGCGGCAGCGACAGCAGGACAATCAGAGACCAAAGGTAAAGCGGTCCAATAAAAGACATCAGGACGATACCGAGATATGCCAGTACCACCAGGGTCATATACAACAGGAGACCTTTGCGTCGACCCAGGACAATCGCCAGGGTTAAAATGCCTTTATCGCGGTCATGGTTGATGTCGCGGATGTTGTTGGCCAGCAGCACGAGCGCTACAAGAACGCCAAAGGGGAGGGAAATCCAGAAGGCATTCATGCTGAAAGCCTGGCGTTGGACAAAATAGGAGCCCGCCACCATGAGCGGACCCCACATTAAAAAGACCGATATTTCTCCCAAAGCACTGTATTTGTATTTCAGCGGCGGAGCCGTATAGGTGATACTGCCAAACGCACCAATCAAACCAATCCACAAAAGTCCCCACCCGCGGGTTGCCGCCAGATAAATGCCGATTGCTATGGACAATCCATAAAGACCATATGCCGACCTGCGCACCTGTTCGGCATTCAGTTTTCCTTCCACCAGCGGGTGTGGCCGATACTGGGCGGTGGAAACTTCGCGGGTGTCGACACCACTTTGTACATCATAATAATCGTTGATCAAATTAGTGGCGGCATGCAACAAAATTGTGCCAAGCAATGTCACCAGATACAAAGCCCAGGAGAAATTTCCGTCAATGGCGCCGAGGGTGCTGCCGACGCTGACGGAGATGGCGGTCATTGCAAAAGACCACGGACGGCTGGCCAAAAACCAATTGCGATAAATATTCATGCTGAGTTAGTTCGATAGGTTCGTCCCATTGAAATGCGATTCGTCCCAGTTAAATGATCCTGCAGGAATTAACCGGACAGGCTGTAATTTCGTAGGATTAATTTAGATGATTAGGATCGATAGTGGTATAACATTAAGCGCGCTTTTTTCCAACCTGCAACCATAATGTTTGCCCCAATATTGCAAGGTAAGGGTTTGTACTGCCTCCCCACTCTGGGCCTTCATTTCTGCTGGGCCTCTTTGAAAGCTGTGCGTGCCTTGCGGGCTTCCTCTTCAGCCTGCACAGCGGCCGCTTGCGCCTCGGCCCGGGAAGCTTCGGTTTCTGTTTTGATACGATCAACCCGTTTTCTGAACTTCTTTCTTTTGTTTCTGGTGGAGGTGAGCCTGCGAATATACTCGTTGTTGTATTCGTATTCTTCTTGTGCCTGTTGCATGGCTTCTTGAGCCTTTTCTTCGGCTTCTCTGGCCTGTATTTCAGCCTGGCGGGCTTTTTCAATTTGCTCTTCTTTATCAAACTTAAGGCGCAGGCTTTGCTTTTTGCGTTGAATCGCCTCGATCTCCTGCGGGGTCTTTTCCTTGTACTTAATCACCTCAACCTCTTCTATATTGTCTGTCTTGGGCGGCGGCCGGTCGCCTATGTGCACAACCCCGTTATCGTCAGTCCAGGTATAAAGCTTTTGTGCGTTGAGGTCTAAAGCCGCTAATAAGGTTAACAGAAGGCCGACCAAAAATATAATAGGTTTCATCCGGGCTTCCCTATATTTCGTATTATATCGTTCAACTTTGTTCAGATAACCAACCCTGGATCAATTTCCGGTTTGCGATACTGGTTCAGATTATATGGATATATCATGACACTGTCAAATTTGACCAAACCGGCCGCTTCAGCTGCCAGCAGCTGGGCTGATACCTGAAACTTATATTTTACGCCATTAATTCATTCGCATGCTTGATGGGTGTAAATCTGAGCGATGCCGGCGGCTTATGAATTGAGCGTTTCGACATCGGTTATCGATTCCAAAACCTCTGCAAATCTTCTGCAAACTGCTCTTGATCCCGTACTTTGATGGGTTCCCATTCGACCGGTAGCATAGATCGATAGCGATGGGTGGCATAGCGCTGATCAACTAAAAGAACGACGCCGCGGTCGTTTTCAGTGCGAATTACCCGTCCGGCGGCCTGAAAAACACGGTTGATACCCGGATACTGGTAGGCATATTCAAAGCCTGCCTTATGGGTTTGGGTGAAATAGTCCTTGATCAATTCTTTTTCCAGTGAAATTCCGGGAAGACCGACACCCACCACAACTGCACCGGACAACCGTTCGCCCACCAGATCAATGCCCTCACCGAAAATGCCTCCCATCACGGCAAATCCCACCAGGGACGTGGGCGCGGCTGGTCGGTAGCGGTTTAGAAACTCGTCTCGCTCGGATTCGCTCATCCCCGGGGTTTGAAGCATAATTTCGCTGTCGGGGCAATGGGATTTGAATGATTCGATTACCATCATCATGTACTCATAAGACGGAAAGAAAATCAGATAGTTACCTTTTTTTTGATTAATCAGGGTGCAAATAGCCTGTGAGACCTGCAGTCTGGTTTTTTCGCGGTCTCGATAAAAGGTGGAAATTCTGTCTGAGACAAAAAGAGTGAGATTTTTACCGGGAAAGGGCGAAGGGATAATTAAGGCGGCGGCGTCTTGATTGCAACCCAGGATTTCTTTGAAATATGGCATGGGGG
>JBAVYC010000320.1:0-2004 GCA_049698595.1 Desulfobacterales bacterium
GTTTGCGGTGATAGAATGGCTTCCACTAGCCCGGCTTCACCGGAAACCAGTTTATTCACATCGGTGTCGGTTCGGCGCTCGATCTCCATTTCCTCAAGTGCCCGCAAATTATCAAAATCCCTCTGGCGTCCTTCGACCACGAGACGATCTTCGGCCTGCAAAATCTCATGCGGTTCGGGCATGATAATGGGGTTTTCACCACGTAAGATTCCGAGAACACGACTTCCGAGAGCATCCCCCAGGCGGCTTTCTTTCAACGATTTTCCGACCAGGGCCGAGTCCGGCGGTATCTGCATGACCATTAGCTGTTCATGCAGATGATAGGCATCGGTAAGTTCCGATCGTTCAACATAGCGAAATTGATCAAAGCCGCTTGTTTTTTCTAATTTTTCGAGATATTCCTCAGTGCCTGCCACGAGAAGCAGGTCACCGCGCTGCAGTTTCTCATCCTGCAGGTTGGTTCGCATGATTTGATCATTTCTGCGAATCGCCAGCACGTTGAGGCCGAAACGCGCTCGGAAGCCAAGGGAATTGAGTGTGCTGCCGACAAAACGGGAATTGCCCGGCAGCATGACTTCGCCGATTTTGATTTCATCCGAGTAAGGTTCCTGCAGGTCGATTCCATCCTCTTCAACAACAAGCTGACGCCAGTTTTTCAACTCATTTAGCGTTTCAATCCGGCCTTCAACCGTTAAGCGGTCACCTGCCTGCAGCGTATCGGCGGGTCCCGGCGCCAGAATTGTTCGGTCACCGCGGGTAATGCCGATTACATTCCAGCCCAAAACCGAGCCCAGTCGAACTTGCGCCAGGGTTTTGTTGATAAGGATAGAGTCAGCGGGTACCCGGATATAAAATAGTCGTTCCTGCAGGTCGTATTGGGATTGCCAGTCGGTTTTTTTAGGCCCCGATGATTCTTTGGCAACATCGCGTTGGGGCAGCAGGTGACGGCCGATGAAGGTCATAAAAACTATTCCGGAGAACATCACCACCAGCCCGACCGGGGTAAAGTCAAAAAAGGTAAATGATTTGAGACCCGCATCGCGCAGGGCGTCACTGACCAGGATGTTGGGAGGGGTACCGATCTGGGTCGTTAAACCGCCGAGGAGTGAGCCATAAGCTAGCGGCATCAACAACCGCGAAGGCGGCCGGCCGGTGTGGCGGGCAATATCCATGACGACGGGGAGCATCAGGGCGGCGACGGCGACATTGTTCATGATGGCCGACATCACCCCGGCCGTGGTCATGATGACAATGATCATCGTGGTTTCACGAGTTCCGGCAATCCGCAGTACAAAATTGCCGATAACGTTCGCCACTCCTGTGCGAGTGAGACCGCCGCTAAGAATGAATACCGCCCAGACCGTAACCACCGCCGGGTTGCTGAAACCCGCCAGCGCTTCCACCGGGCTGACCAGACCCAGCAAGGCAACTGCTCCCAACGACAGCAACGCGGTGACTTCCATGGGAATCCATTCCGTCACCAAAAACACGACGGCTACTGCGAGAATCGATAATACGATGGCAATATCAGTGGTCAACAGATTTTTCCTCCATAAATAATTTTTATTGCATAAAAATTATAAATAATCACTAATAAATATTTACTGATTGGCCTATATTTTCTGCATCTCAACATTTCACTTCCGAGGAAAGATTAAAATAATCTGAGGTTATGAAACATTTAGGTGATGGGTGCGGTTGCTAAATGAGAAACAGCTGACGACGCTAATAGCTGGATATCAACCGTCTCACCAGTGTCGATTTTTTCGCGGTCTTCCGGAATAATGATCAATGCTTCTTTTCTCGCCATGGATTGCAGACTGCTTTTTAGTCTGGCCGGTTGAACCAACCACTGATTTTGGCGGTGTTCAAGGCGAGCATGAACAAAGTCCGTCCAGCCATATTTTCCTCTGACGGATTCAAATAGCTGGGCTGAGGTGACCGGAAGAAAAAACGGCTTGTCCCCCTTCATTTTGAGCAAGGCAGGTATGGCGAACTGAAGGA
>JBAVYC010000321.1:0-2911 GCA_049698595.1 Desulfobacterales bacterium
ATTTAAAAATTTGATTAACTCATGTTCTTCATTCTAAACAAACCTATATATTTGAGTACCTGTCTTCTGATCCCCTTCATTTGGATTTTGCTGAACCGAACCGCATCCAGGGGAAGCTCACGCCGGCCAAGATATGTCTTCGGTATCCTCAGATCGCTGCTGGTGATTGTTTTGGGTCTGGCCCTCTCGGATCCAAAACTCTTGAGTCATTCCGATCAAGTTAATGTTTTTTTCTGTCTGGATGCTTCGGAAAGTATTGCGGGCGATCAGCGGCTCAAGGCCGTAAAATTTGTTGAACAGGCTGTTTCCGGAATGCAAAGTGGCGATCAGGTCGGATTGATCGTATTTGGCAAGCATCCTTCCCTAGAGTTATCTTTGCGGTCAAAATTAGATGGTCTGAATATTAAATCGCTTGTAAACCCCCACAGTACCAATATTCATGAGGCCCTTCAGCTTGCAATCGGAAGACTACCCCAGCAAGGTAAAAACAAAATTGTGTTATTCAGCGACGGCAATGAAAATATGCAGCATGCCCGGGACATTGGCTATTTAGGGGGTTCGCTCGGCATTGAAATTTACCCGGTGCCCTTAGCCACCTGGTTTGGCAAAAATGAAGCCTTTATCAAATCTTTGGAAACGCCTTCAAATGTCGCTCTGGAGACACCTTTTGAAATCAGACTGGTCGTCATCAGCTCGGTAAAAAATAGGGGTGAACTCGTTATGGTTAGAGACGACAATTTGCTCGTCCAGCAACCCGTAGCGCTAAATGCCGGCCCAAATGTACTTGTCTTCGCTGACACCCTTTCCGAGCCGGGTCTTTATCTCTACAAAGCCGTGCTTAATTTTTCCGAAGACACTTTTTTTCAGAATAATGAGGGGCTGGCTTTCACAAAAGGAACCCGCCGAACGCGAATTTTACACCTGACAGATAAAGATTCGAGCTCAAATTACCTGGCTGCCGCATTGCGGGTGCAGGGATTGGATATCGACTTTAAACATATAAAAAATATTCCGGGCTCGATCCATGGGTTTGTTGATTATAACGCGATCATTCTTGACAACGTGTCGGGACGCTCCATCCCGTTTTCAACCATGGAGCAATTGGAAAGTTATGTCAAAGATATGGGTGGCGGCCTGATAATGGTCGGCGGCGACACTAGTTTTGGGGCCGGGTATTATAAAAAGACCCCGGTCGAGCAGGCGCTGCCGGTATTTATGGATACACCCACGGATATCAAGCTATCTGAGTTATATCTTGTGTTCGTGATTGATAAATCGTCCAGTATGACCTCCAGCTATAAAGATAAAAGCAAACTGGAAATGGCGAAAATCGCCGCATTTTCATCCATCGAGATGTTAAACCCCACAGATAGCGTCGGCATTGTGACATTTGACACTGAATTTGGCTGGACGGTTCCGATAACCAGCGCCGCTGAACGCCAAAAAATTGCCGAAAACCTGTCCCGCGTAATGGTAGGCGGTGGGACAGATCTATATCCGGCCTTAAAAGATGTCCAAAGCGTCCTGCAGCAGATTACTTCCGGGAAAAAGCATGTGATTGTCCTGTCCGACGGGGAGACGGAAGAAGCTGATTTTCAATCATTGGTTCAGTCCATGAGCGCAGCCGGTATTTCGATTTCAACGGTCTCCATCGGACAAGGTGCAAACATCGCGTTAATGCGATCAATCGCCGAATGGGGTTTGGGACGATCATATTACACGGATGACCCCAACAATATACCGAGAATATTTACCGGCGAAACGAAGATTATCAGCAAAAAAACCATCACGGAAAAGACCCTGCAACCGGTTGTCAAATCATCCAACGAGATACTGCAGGGCCTGGCTAACGTCAAACTGCCGGCAATCTATGGCCAGGTGCTAACCTATCCCAAACCGGGATCCGAACTGCTGATCGAAACCGCCCAGGGTCCGTTGCTGGTTGCCTGGCAATACGGGCTCGGACGCAGCGTCGCGTTTACATCCGATCTATCAAATCGCTGGGGTAAAGACTGGATTAAATGGACGCATTACGGCAAGTTTACATCCCAGCTGGTAAAGTGGGCCCAACGCAAAGAAACGCCGAAGCGATTTTTAGCTGCTATCGACAGAAAAGCAGAAAAAGGAAATTTCATAGTTGATGTTACCAGCGATCAAAATCGATTTGTAAACCATCTGGAGTTGAACACCAATGTTCTGCTACCGACGGGTAATTATCAAACTTTCGCGATGGCGCAAATAGCGCCGGGTAGATATGCCGGCACTTTTCCCGCCGAAGAAATTGGTGCTTACTATTTTAGTGTTTACGGGACCTCAGGCAGTGATGCCGGAACTCCCCGGACCTTCGGCTTTGGCATTCCATATAGCGAAGAATTCAATCGCATTGCGGTGGATGAAGACCTACTGGCAGATCTGGCCTCAGCGACCCACGGCAGGGTGCTGCCCATCGACGATATTCCCGCCGATCTTTTTGAAGATCAGTCTGATTCAAAACAATCGCAAACCCCCATCTGGCCATACCTTGTTATCATCTTCCTAGTGCTTCTGATTGCAGATGTCGCCGCCAGAAAATTTCTTGGTCTCAGCAGCTCTTCAAATCATATAACTACCTAAATATATATATAAATATAATATATAGATGTTCTCTTGACAAATCTAAAACGCTACTCTATGGTAGCCGGATACCTTTCTCAAAAAACAAATTCTCATCTTAGGCTATCGGGCGAAGAAGGGGGGTGATGATCGGCACTAGTACGTAGATTCACAAATACAGTAACTTGAAATCTGAGGAGTGGATTCTAATTTATCTCAAATATCAGACAGGATTTACAGGATCGTCTGGATAGAAGGGCCTTCGGCCCAAGGGCAGCTCGCCGCAAGGCGAAAAAAATCCCATTAATCCTGTAAATCC
>JBAVYC010000322.1:0-3389 GCA_049698595.1 Desulfobacterales bacterium
GACATATCCCCTGCGGTTCGCTTGATTCGGGCCGTTAAGTCTCCCTATGAAATCGACCTTATGCGCCGGGCTGCCGCATTGTCGGACCAGGTTGCCGAGTGGGTGCCGAACATCCTGCGCGCGGGTATGACCGAACTCGAGCTTGCCGGTAAAATAGAAGCAGAGTCCAGAAGGCTGGGACACCAGGGAGTGCTTAGAATGCGTCTCTGGGGCGGTGAAATGTTTTACGGGCACCTGCTGTCCGGCGCATCGGGCGCGGTGCCCAGCTTTCTTTCCTCCCCCACCGGCGGCGTCGGCGCCAGCCCGGCCGTGGCCCAGGGCCCGGGATTTAAAACCATTCAACGCCACGAGCCGGTGCTGGTCGACTATATCTTTGCATACAACGGCTACCTTTCGGACCATAGCCGCATTTTTTCCCTGGGTCCACTAGCGGCTGAACTGCAGGATGGCCATGCCGCCATGCTGGAAATCCAGAAGCTGGTTAAAAAAGTCGCGAAACCGGGCATAAAAGCAGGTGACATTTACAATCGAGCCTTAGAAAAAACAAAAGAGCTTGGATATGCCAACCATTTCATGGGCATCGGGACAGAAAGTGTCCGCTTTGTCGGTCACGGCATCGGACTGGAGGTGGATGAATATCCATTTCTGGCCGCCGGGCAGCCGCTTGAATTGCAGGCCGGCATGACCATCGCCCTGGAACCGAAACTGATCTTTCCGGGCAAGGGCGTTGTGGGTATCGAAAATACCCATGTGGTAACCGCTGATGGCCTGGAGCAGCTGGGGCGGTTCCCAGAGGATATCATCGTGGTTTGAGGCCCTTGTCGGCTTTATTCTTTCAACATGTTGTCAGATAATGAAGTTTTAAGCTAATGGCATTGTGCTGAAACCTTTAGGATGCGGCGTCAGATGTTCGGTGCCCCTGCTACCCACAGGGGCCACTTTTTCCTTGCCTAGTCTTGGAAATAGCTATCCGTTCAGGGTTTACTATTCCTTAAAACAACAAATCGGCTTATCCTCAAACAATACATAAATCATATGGATTGTCAGCGTTCTGAGTTCAATATAGGCCATTTACATTATTACCTTTGTAATATACACAATGAACCTGGACAAACGTCTGAAGTTTCCGCTTTATCCGTCTAAGGAGGAAAGAACACCATGAAGCCCGATATATCTCCCCGACAACTGCGCCAACTTATCCGCAACGGCAAGTGGACCACCCCCACATCCGGTGCCGCCTCAGGCTATCTGCAGGCCAACCTGGTGATGCTGCCGGCCGCAGCAGCCTTCAACTTCCTGCTTTTTTGTGTTCGCAATCCCAAACCCTGCCCGATTTTAGATGTACTGGAACCCGGTCGGGTCGAGCCGATCATCGCCCCCGGCGCCGACCTGTGCACGGATCTTCCCCGCTATAAAATTTTTGAAAAAGGAGAATTCAAAACCGAGGTTGAAGATGTGTCCGACTATTTCAGTGAAAATATGGTCAGTTTTCTCCTAGGCTGCAGTTTTTCATTTGAAAATGCCATGCTGGCAGCCGGTCTGCCGATCCGCAATATGGAGGAAGGCAAAAACGTCTCGATGTATACTACCGACCAACGCTGCGCCCCAGCCGGCCCTTTTTCGGCCCCCCTGGTGGTGACCATGCGGCCGATGACACCGCAACAGGCCATCAGGGCCGTCCAGGTGACCACCCGTTTCCATCTCACCCACGGTGCCCCGGTTCATCTGGGAGATCCCGCACAAATCGGTATCCGCAATCTGGCCGTGCCGGATTTCGGTGATCCGGTGACGATTCAGCCCGGCGAAATCCCCGTGTTCTGGGCCTGTGGCGTAACGTCTCAACTGGCGGCAACTTCGGCCCCGCTGCCCCGTGTGATTACCCATGCCCCCGGCCATATGTTTGTTTCGGATCTGAGAGATGAGGATTTGACGATACTTTAGGCAATTATAATATCGGAATTTGTGTAACTCTGGAGTTGATCATGAAAATAATAGACTTGACCTTAACTTACGAAGAAGGCATGCGTGGCGTAGCATTTGAAAACGCCAAATCCAAATCAATTGATGGCTGGAATTCGAAAACGTTACACTTGTATTCCCATGCAGGTACGCATATGGATGCACCTTTTCATTTTGAGGTGAATAATCAGACCATAGACGAGTTTGAAGTAAGCCGATTTGTTTGTGATTCATGGGTAATACCTATTGATGCATATGCAGAACAGAAAATAAAATTGGCGGACTTGAACGCATATCCAGATCTTATCAACAAGGGTGATGGCGTAATTCTTAAAACAGGTTGGTCTGCTTTTGTCCATGAGGATAAATATCGACAAGCATTGCCCGGAATTCATGAAAGCCTGGCCAATTGGTTTGTAGGCAAAGGCATCAACATGTTAGCTGTAGAACCACCGTCGATAGCAGATGTGATGGATATGGAAGAGGTGACAAAAATCCATGAGATTTTGTTAGGTGGTGATATCATCATTGTGGAAGGGTTAACAAACCTGGATGCAGTTTCAAAGGAAAAAGTGAAATTGATCGCTTTGCCATTGAAGATAAAAGGAGGAGATGGTGCGCCGGCTAGAGTGATTGCAATGGAGAAATGAACGGATTACTTAATGACCGATCCGCGACCGCAAATGGCCACCCCCACACCAGGTGCCGCCTCAGGCTAACTGCAGGCCAACCTGGTTTCGTTGTATCGCTACTGCCCGTATCGCTAATGGACATCTTCAGTCGTTCGATTCTCCGGCCCATGACAGGATGCAAAATCCCGGGTGTATCAAATCTGACTGATCTTGGCATCGATATTAAATCTTACAAATGTGCTGATTTGCAAAGCACGTTCTACACGATAGTCCCGGTTTACGTTCTTACTTTTTTTTGATGACACCAGGTCTCTATTTGGCAAGAATCACTTTTACGCCCATATCTTCAAAGCGGCGACGGTCTTCGTCCGCAATGGCATCGTCGGTGATAAATGAATGGATGAGATCCAACCCGCCTAAAGAGGCAAAAGAGACTTTGCCAATCTTCGTGGAGTCCGCCACGAGAATGACTTCCTTGGCGGCCTTGATCATGGCTTTTTTCACATAAAGGTCATTTAAGCCCGGATAAGTCAAACCGGCTTCAAAGGAGATGCCGCCCGTAGCCAGAAAGAGCTTGGAGGCGTGGACGTCAGTGAAAAATTCGCCGGCCTTCTCTCCGGTCAAAGACAAGGTCGGGGGTTTAAACTGACCGCCGGACGCAAACACCGTACAATTTGGCACCACGCCCAGCCTCAGCACGATGTTCAAGGCGTTGGTCAGGACTTTCAGATTCTGCCTCTTAGCCAGATAGTCAACCATTTCAGTAGTGGTCGACCCGGCGTCCAGGATGATGGTCTC
>JBAVYC010000323.1:0-1614 GCA_049698595.1 Desulfobacterales bacterium
AGTAAATGGTGAGAACTGTATCCCCACGGTATGTGGGATGTGCGGCCCCGGCGGGCCGGGAGGCGGCTGCGGCATTCGGTCGTTGTCAAGAAAGTTGTCGCATTTTTTTATAAATTTTTAAGCTCAATAATTTCAAAAATAATTGTTTCATGGCTGACTTTATTAGTTGAATCGTCCAGTACTTTCCACCCGGCTAATTCTTCACTGGCACCTCCGGGTCCGGAGAGCATTTTATGGCAATGCCTCCGGCGGGTTCCGCTGTGTGGCAGGTGCAAGACGCCCTACGGGCGACTTACACCTACCCCCCATCGGTGGATGAGGTCTGCCGGCCTCCTATCGAATTTGTAAAGCGTATCTTTTTCATTGTTAATAATCCGACACTACCTATTAGCGTGCTGGTACATCACCCTCATTGGCAATGAGAGATTCAATATAGCCGGCTATGGTTCAGAACGCATCTCATGCGGCCTTCATTGACTGCTGTTTTGATCTTCTGGAGTTTAAGCAAACCACTTGTGTTGGTTCCCAGTCGCGTATGGAACGACTCCAGCGTTCAGGTCGCTTCTTTCTGGCAGCTTCATAAAGAGCTTTTCGAGCAGCAAGGATGCCAAGGTCTTCTCCTTTGTGACGTTGGTTCGGTGTTACAAATTTTAAAGCGCTGTGATGGTGGATCTCATTATACCAGTGTTGAAAGCCGGAGATCCACTGTCGGGTCTGCTCAATACTGTTAAAGGGCTTGTCCGGATAGCCTGGGGTGTATTTGAGGGTTTTGAAAAGTGCCTCCGAATAGGCATTGTCGTTGCTAACAGAGGGTCGGCTAAACGATGGAATAACGCCCAATTTTTGCAATGTTACCAACATGGTTGCGCCCTTCATGGGTGACCCGTTGTCAGAATGTAACACCAGGGGTTCACCGGCGATGCCTTCACGTAGATATGTTTTTCGAATCAATGATGCAGCATGATCCGCTGATTCGGTATCGAAGACCTCCCATCCGACGATTTTACGGCTGTATACGTCCATGATCATATACAGATAGAAAAAGAGCCCTTTTACTATGGTCGGCAGATAGGTTATGTCCCAACTCCAGAGTTCATTGGGGGCACTGGCCTCAAGAGATTCAGGGCGCTTATGTGTCGGTGGTTTGGCCTTACCCCGATGGGCCAACTGATTGGCCTTTCGCAACACTCGATAGAAACTTGATTCCGAGGCAACATAGGTACTTTGGTCGGCCAGGGCCGGTACGATTTGATTGGGTGACATGTTGGCAAATTCCGGTTGATTGCAAATCGTCAAAATCTGATCCCGTTCCCGTTGCGAAAGCTTGTTTCCGGGTGTTCGCTGCTGAGCGGCGGCTTTGCGTCCGTCGGGCTTTTCTTGCCCCCGCCATCGTTGTACGGTCCGTGGCGAGACATCCAGTATGTCGCAGGCCACAGACAATCGGGCACCAGAAAAGCAGGCATTGCCTATTAATTCAACGGCCTTTTGTCGATCCTGAAAAGTTGTCATTCGTCCTCTGGATCCCCCCAGATTTGTCAGGCTTTTTTTTTCAGGACCAACAGGGCAGCTGTCTCGGCCAGGGCTTTATCCTTGCGCCTCAGCTCGGCCTTGAGT
>JBAVYC010000324.1:0-6073 GCA_049698595.1 Desulfobacterales bacterium
CATCGACAACATGATGACCGCCAGCGGCCGCTTCGCCGACATACTGTTACCCGCCACCAGCAGCTTTGAGGAGAGCGATCTGTGTTATCAGAGCTACGGTATGGAGCTGGGGGCGTTGATCCTGCGACAGAAGGCCATCGAGCCTCTGGGCGAGTGCCGCACCTTGTTCGACATCTGCGCCCAGGTCGCCGAACGCATGGGGGTGGCAGAGGAGTTCACCGCAGGACGCAGTCATGATCAATGGGTCGAGCACATGTATCATCTGTGCCGTAGGGTCAAGCCGGAGCTGCCCGCAGACTACCGGGATGCCGTAAAGACAGGGCTTTTTAAATGGGCCCGACCGGGGGAGCCACACGTGGGACTGAGGAAATTTCGCGACGACCCCGTCAGGCACCCCCTGATGACACCCTCGGGCAAGATCGAGATATTTTCTCCCCGGCTGTGGGAAATGGCCCAGACCTGGGAATTGCCCGAGGGCGACATGATCACCGCCCTGCCCGAATATCATCCCACCTGGGGCGATCCGGATGTCTCCCAGGCTTCTCCATATCCTTTGCAGTGCGTGGGGCATCACTACAAGCAACGCACCCATTCCTCCTATGCAAACAACCCCTGGCTTGAGGAGGCTGCGCCTCAAATGGTCTGGATAAATCCCCTGGACGCCCGTCAACGCGGCATAAGCCACGGGGATAGGGTTCGCATCTTCAACCAGTTCGGCCACACCCTGGTTCGGGCCAAGGTGACCCCACGCATTATGCCGGGGGTACTTTCGCTACCCCAGGGCGCCTGGCACCATGCGGGTCCGGACGGGGTCGATCAAAATGGGTGCATAAACGTTCTGACCAGCCAGCGCCCTTCGCCGGTGGCCAAGGGCAATCCCCAACATACTAACCTGGTGCAGGCCGAAAAGGCCGGGGAGGAGCAGTGATGCTTAAAAGGCCCGCGTTTTTCCTGGATGCTCAGATCTGCACCGGATGCAAGACCTGCATGATCGCTTGCAAGGACAAGAACAACCTGCCCATGGGGGTGCGCTGGCGGCGGGTGGTGGAGTTTGCGGGGGGCGACTGGGTCCGTCTGGAGGACGGGACCTTCAGCCAAAACGTGTTCGCCTATTACATCTCGGTGAGCTGCAACCACTGCCGGGACCCCATCTGCGTGCAAGCCTGCCCCAGCACGGCCATGAACCAGGACGGCCATGGCATTGTGACCGTGGACCCCCAAAAATG
Source organism: Desulfobacterales bacterium (assembly GCA_049698595.1). GTDB lineage: Bacteria > Desulfobacterota > Desulfobacteria > Desulfobacterales > JAFDCJ01 > JAFDCJ01. The sequence goes on from JBAVYC010000324.1 coordinate 1,227, forward strand.
TCTGGGATGCCGCTACTGCGAATGGGCCTGCCCCTACTCGGCCCCCCAATTCGATCAGGCCCTGGGCCAAATGACCAAGTGCGATTTTTGCCGGGAAGAACTCGAGCAGGGAGACCTCCCGACCTGTGTGGCCGCGTGCCCCACCAGGGCCTTGCAGTTCGGAGAGTATGACCAGCTGGAGCGGGCAGTCCGGCATGGTTCCGGTCTGCTCATGGCCCCGTTGCCGCCACCCGTACTGACCGAACCAAACTTCATTCTGGCGCCCCATCGGGATGCTAAGTCCGGGCAGACCCGCACAGGAGCTATATGTAACCCCGAGGAGGTGAAGGATGCATAATTGGAGCCTGGTCTGCTTCACCCTGTTTACCCAGAGCGCCATCGGCCTGGTCTGGGTCAGCGTAGCGGGGCGTTGGTTCGGCGGAGGGACGCAAGCAGATTTTTCTATCTGGCCCATGTCCATCGCCCTGACACTGACCGGTCTTGGCTTGTATGCGGCCTTGGCCCATCTGGCCAAGCCGCGTCTGGCCCCCAATGCTCTTCGCAACCTGACTGCTTCCTGGCTGAGCCGGGAGGTTTTATTGGTGCAGGCCTTCGCCGGGGCGGTGGCATTGTTGATCTTCATATCGCTGCTGGAAGCCTTGCCAGGCCTGGTAATCCTGGAAACCACAGCATGCCTGCTGGGCGGTGCGGCGCTGTTTGCCATGACCAGGGTTTATCTTCTCAAGACCGTTCCGGTGTGGAATTCTCCGGCCACCCTCCTGGAGTTTGCAGGCAGCGCCATGCTTTTGGGCGGCGCTTTGGGCGCTGTGCTCACGGTCTTCGGGGCCACCGATCAAACCGGCAAGAGCCCGGCGCTTATCGCGGCCGCAATCGGCATTTTGTTGGGTCTGATTCTGAAGCTTACGGCCATCTTTCCGTCCCTAGCGGCCGAGCAGGCCGCCCGGGACCAAACCTGGTACGAGCCCACCGTCGCATCCCTTTCCATCGGCCGTTCGCTGGCCGTTCGCATTGGGCTGAATCTGGCTGGCCTGGCACTGATCCTGGCGGCAATCAGCGGGTCCGGTCCAACGTGGCTGTGGTCATGCCTTTCCTTGGCTTGCCTGGGCACCGGAGAGGTCGTTGGCCGGCAGCGATTTTATAAAGCTTACCGGCGACTCGGCGTGTAGGCCTGAACAAACCGGGAGGATTAAATGCTGGCTAAATTGCCGAGGCACACTGACTGTTGAGAAAACGGGAAACAATTTAAAGAATTCATCCGTGACCTTGCAATTCAAATGCTAAGCAAAATCGGATATGCGGTAGCGGTGGCCAAAGACGGCAATGAAGCCATTCAAATGTACAGGCAGGCTCAGAAAACGGATGACCCCTTTGAGACCGTAATTATGAACCTTACTGTTCCTGGAGGTATCCCGGATCAATAATCTGACCTATTTTGCGTCGAAGGCTAGGTTACAAACGTAATTCTTAACTGAATCGGACTAAAGGTTTGCTATAGATTTGATCAATGAAAAATATCGCGACAAAGTTTAGACATTAGATTTAGACATTGAGTCATAAATATTGAACCATATTTTTACCTCCCGCGCCCAATCCCAATAGCTGAGTGAAAATATTTCTTGACAGCTAACTGGGATCCTAGTATCCTGTGCGCCACTATTGACATTTCATTTTTAGGAGCCGTTAACAGTATGCCGGCAATCGCAATTCAAAATAAATGGAGTCTTCGCAAGGAAATTTTTACTTATCTCAGCAATCAAATCGAAAGTGGGGCCCTGACTCCGGGCTCCCTGATTAATGTGCGTAAATTAACCGAAGAGCTGAATGTTAGCCGCACACCCTTGCGTGAGGCGCTCGCCCAGTTGGAGATCCAGGGTTTGGTGTCCATCTTGCCCCAGCGTGGCGTCCGGATAAATGTCCTGATGTATGAAGATCTTCTGGATCTCTTTGAAATTATCGGGACACTCGAGTCGCAGGTGGTTTTTACGGTTTTCGATCAGATCACGAATAATAAGATCAATCATATGCAGCGCTTCAATCGAACCATGGAACAATCCATCGACAAAGGGAAAAATCGAAATTTTCATGAAACCAATATTCTGTTTCATAAGGTCTTTCTTGATCTGTCCGGCAACCGGGAACTGACCAATTATGTGAACAACCTGAAACTGAGATTATTCGGGTTTGCGCTGAAAAGCTACCGTGAGCGTTTTAAAAGGGCTATTGTTGCGGAACACGATATGTTTATCTCGCTGCTAAAGGAAGGCGACCGAAAATCCGCTGCGGACTATCTGAAAGACGTTCACTGGAAATTCAATTATCCTGATAATTTTATCCGACCCGATACCGTTATCAACGGCAGGTCCGGAACCGTTCAATGAGGCTGCAATACAAGCAAAACAAATTGAGAATCAACATAACATTAGGAGGTTAATTATGAGCAAGATGAAAATGACCACCGAAGAAGCTTTTATCAAGGTTCTTCAAATGCATGGAATCGATAGCGCGTTTGGTATTATTGGTTCGGCGATGATGCCGGTTACCGACTGGTTTCCCAAAGCAGGCATCACTTTCTGGGATTGTGGGCATGAATTCAGCGCAGGCATGATGGCGGACGGGTTCACCCGCGCTTCCGGCAAAATGAGTATGATGGTCGGCCAGAACGGTCCCGGTATCGCAAATTTTGTTACACCCGTAAAAACTGCCTACTGGAACCATACGCCCCTATTGCTGATTACCGCCCAGGCTGCAAATATGACCATGGGGCAAGGTGGTTTTCAGGAAGTCCCGCAGATGGCCATGTTTGAGGACATGGTTGCCTACCAGGAAGAAGTTCTTCATCCGTCCCGTATAGCCGAGGTTCTCAATCGTGTGATCATGCGGGCCAAGCGCGCCTCTGCACCGGCCCAGATCAATATCCCGCGCGACTTCTGGACCCAGGTCATTGACATCGAACTGCCCCCCATTATCGACTTCGAGCGTCCGACGGGTGGCGAGGAAGCCATCACCCGCGCGGCCGAGCTTTTGTCCAATGCTAAATTTCCCGTCATCCTGAACGGCGGCGGCGTTGTGATTGGTGGTGCGATCGAAGCCTCAAAAGCACTTGCCGAGCGCCTGGACGCCCCGGTCTGCTGCAACTATCAACACAATGACGCCTTCCCCGGCAGCCACCCGCTGTTCGTAGGCCCTTTGGGCTACAATGGTTCAAAAGCCGGGATGAAGGTTATTTCCAAGGCTGACGTTGTACTGGCCCTGGGCAACAGGTTGAATCCGTTCTCAACCCTGCCATGCTACGGTATTGATTACTGGCCAACCGATGCAGCGATTATTCAGGTCGATATCAATCCCGACCGTATTGGCCTCACCAAACCCATCACTGTAGGAATTGTAGGGGATGCCAAGAAAGTGGCCAATTCCATCCTGGGGAAACTGTCTCCCACGGCCGGTGATGCGGACCGTGAAGAGCGCAAGGCCGTCGTAAAAAAAGCCAAGACGGACTGGGATAAGGATTTGGCCACAATGGATCATGAAGAAGACGATCTCGGTACCACATGGAACGAACGTTGCCAACAGCGTGAGCCTGAAAAAATAACGGCCCGTATGGCTTGGCGCGCGATCAAGGCCGCCCTTCCCAAAGAAGCGATCATCTCTTCGGACATTGGGAACAACTGTGCCATTGGTAACGCCTATCCAGACTTTGAAGAAGGCCGCAAATACCTGGCTCCCGGCATGTTCGGATCCTGCGGCTATGGTTTTCCGGCCATCCTGGGTGCAAAAATCGCCAAACCCGATGTACCGGTGGTTGGTTTTGCCGGTGACGGCGCCTTTGGTATCTCAATGAACGAAATGACTGCCTGTGGACGCGACGAATGGCCTGCCATCACCATGGTCATTTTCCGCAACTACCAGTGGGGAGCCGAGAAACGGAACACCACCCTTTGGTATCACGATAACTTCGTGGGAACCGAGTTGAATCCGAAAGTCTCCTACACCGACATAGCAAAGGCATGTGGATTAGAAGGTGTTCAGGCGACCACCATGGAGGATCTAACCGAGAAACTCAACACTGCCATCAAGGCACAGATGGAAGAAGGTAAAACCACTTTCATCGAGGTTATGACGAATCAGGAACTGGGCGAACCGTTCCGTCGCGATGCCATGACAACACCAGTTCCTGTTGCAGGAATTGACAAGGCTGACATGCGTCCCCAAAAAGGTGCATAAGTGAGCATCAGCCCTATCCATGCCAACGCATCGCAAGGGGTATGGTCATTGACTTCTGTGACCATACCCTCGTATCCTTTTTCGGTTACGAGATTCGATCAAAGAGTATTACCGGATATAAAAGGACTATACTGCTACAAGAAAACCCCGCTTGTCAGTCATGAAAGCGGGGTTTTAAATTATAGTCTTTCAATACCTGAGATCAGCTCTTACATGTAGAACCACATCCCCCACCGCCTGACTGTTTTTGGGTCAGGCGCTCGAGCTGTTTGTCATAAATGGTCACCTTTGACAATCCCCGAGCATTGCTAAACCAGACCTGATACTGTTGCTGCTTATCATAATCGCCGGCTACATCCCTGAGAATCTGTTCTTCTATGTAGTGACGGAGTAGCATGCGATTTTCAAATTTTTTTAAGAAGTAATCAAAAGGATACCCGCTTTCCGCCAGCGACGCCTTAAACCTCTCAAGGTCGGTATACTTTTGCATGATAAAATTGTCGAACTCCTGTTCAAGTATCTTCGGATCGATCTGGTAACCGACCCGCTGAACTTCTTGCATCTGAATACCTTCGTTGATCAAGCGAGATACGACCTGCGCTTTTATACTGTCCAACACTTTGCCC